>JALWEK010000101.1 GCA_027014185.1 Aquificaceae bacterium | reverse complement strand
CCTGAAGGCCTCCAAAAAGCCTGCGTTCGAGAGCTCGAACTTGGAGAGGGGATCTTCCAGGAGTGGATCGGTCCCAAGCTGGAGAACGTAAACCTCCGGCTCGAAGACCTCCTTTATATACGTAAGGCTCTTTTCCAGGACGAAGAGGAACTCGGAGTCGTTCACGCCCTTTGGTAGGGGGGCGTTGAGGTTGCAGCCTTTACCCTTGCCTTCTCCCCTCTCCTCTAGGAATCCCCTTTTGAAAGGAAAGGCGTACTCGGGAGACTGGTGTAGTGAGAGGACGTAAACCTGATCGTTGTCGTAGTAAGCCTCCTGAACGCCGTCGCAGTGGTGGGCGTCGATGTCTATGTACAGGATCCTCCTAAAGCCCTTTCCCCTGAGAAACTCTATTGTTATAACCGGATCGTTTATGAAGCAGAAGCCGTTTGCTCTGCTTTTGAAGGCGTGGTGCATGCCTCCCGCAGGATTGAAGGCAACGTAGCCCTCCAAGAAGAGCTCGGCCGCCTGTATAGAGGATCCCGTAGCCAAGGAGGACCCTCTGAACATGGCGGGGGAGACGGGGTTTTCGTAGCTTCCTATGTTGAACCTTTCTCGGGCTCCTTTAGGGACACACTGACATCTGTCGGCCTCTATCAGGGTCTCTATGTAATCCCTGTCGTGAAAGAGTAGGAGCTCCTCCATGGTGGCGGGCCTTCCCTCCACCTTCTCCTCTTCCTCTATAAGTCCCATAGCGTCGAGAAACTCGAGGAGTAGAGAAACCCTCGGTATCCTCAGAGGATGGTTTTTCGTGTACCGGAGGTTTCTGTACTTGAGGCTACCTACGAGCTTGGCTTCTCTCATACGGTGGTTTCCTTGAAGCTCTTTACGAGCTTGTGGATCTGCTTGAAGTTTATGTCCCCGGCGAGTATGTACCTCTTACCCTCGTAGCTGAAGAGCTCTGAGACCGTTATGCAGAACTCGTCGGTGGCCTTCGATAGATAGACGTCCGATATGTAGGAGCCCTCCTCAAGAGCCCTCTTGAAGTAAGGTTTTTCCGACCTCTCGCTGCCCTTCTTTCCCTGGGCAACGAAGTAGTCCACCTTCGGGTTCACTATGTTGTTGGTTATCTGGAGCCCCTTCTCACTCATTATGTAGAAGAGCTCGAAGTAAGGGTACTTCTCGAACATATCGTACAGGACATGTTCCCACATATCCTTCGGGGCGTGTCTCACCCTCTCAACTATATCTTTGAAGTCCGCGAGTATCTTCTTCTTTATGTTGGTTATCAGCTTCTGCTTGGTGGGATCGTGAAGTATAAGGGTGGGCTGGAGCCCGTGTATTATGAAGACGGATCCATCTATCTTCCCCGTTCTGCTTCGGAGCTCCTCCTTGAGCTTGTACAGCCTCTCTTGGGAGTCTAACCTGCTCATATCGAGGCAGAAACCGTATATGTGGACCTTCTGGAACTCACCGAACAGGAGCGTGTACTCCCTGTGAAACTCTCTGAAGAGCTCCTTTATGCTTTCCTTTGAGGGTGGGTTGCCGGTTATCACCCAGACCTCGCCCTTCTCGGGAACCCCAGCCACCTCACCCGGGAACAGATCCCTGACGTCTTCGCTCAGTATCTTCTGGACGCTCTCCACCTTCTCGGGTCCGAACACCCTCTTGAACTCCTCTATGTTCTTTAGGCCGAATATACAGAGATGTTCTTTCTTGCCTATGAGGGAGTGGATCCTCTGGACCACCGGAAGGACGTACTCCCTGTGATGGGTTATGTAGTGTAGTACGGTATCGTAGGTGAGAACTCCCATGTAGGTTCCCCTCTTGTCCGTGAGTATAACGGGTTCCTTCTCCATGGGGAGGAGCTCGAGCATCCCCACGAGACCCTCTTTCGAGAGGTGGGTGTTCCTCAGGCGACACAGGGGATGGGTGAGGTCTCCCGCCGTAAGGGAGCTGTCGGATACCTTGTTTACCTGGTCCCTGTAAACCACGCCTATAGGGGTATTGCCCTTAAGAACTGTGAGGAACTTGTAGATCCCGAGCTCTTCAAATACCCCTCTGAGTTCCTTTACCGAGAGATCGTAGGGTACCGTCGGTATGCTCAGGCTGAGATCTACCAGGTTTACCTCTTGGGGCTTCATAATCTTAAATTTTCTATCCTCTTGGCCGCTTCCACAAGCCTTTCGGTTGGAACGGTGAGAGATATCCTGAAGTAGCCCTCTCCGGCCTCTCCGAAGCCGTTTCCCGGAGTACAGACTATGCCCGCCTCGTCTATGAGCCTTCCCACGAACTCGGCAGATGAGTACCCTTCGGGGACCCTGGTCCAGATGTAGAAGGTAACGTCCGACTCCAAGGGCTTCAGTCCCAGCTTCTTCAGGGCGGAGGTCATCACCTCCCTTCTTTCCCTGTATATGGCTCTGAGCTTGTCGAGCTCGCTCTCTGGCATGTTGAGAGCGGTTATCCCCGCCTCCTGAACCGCGTTGAACTGGCCCGAGTCTATGTTCGTCTTCACCTTCCCGAGGGCTTTAACGAGCTCTTCACTTCCTACGGCCATACCTATACGCCAGCCCGTCATGTTGTAGGTCTTGGAGAGGGAGTGAAACTCTACCGCCACCTCCTTGGCCCCCTCGATCTGGAGTATGGAGATTGGTTTTCTGTCTCCTGTGTATATCTCGGAGTAAGCGTTGTCCGAGGCCACGATTACGTTGTGCTTTTTGGCCCACTTTATAAGGTCTTTGTAGAAGTCCTCGGTGGCGTCAGCGGAAGTGGGGTTGTTGGGGTAGTTTATCCAGATTATCTTGGCCCTCTCGACTATATCCTGGGGTATGGAGCCCAGATCTGGCAGGAAGTCGTTTTCCTCCTTCAGGGGTAATGTGTAGGGTTCTCCGCCGGCGAAGATAGTGCCTATCTTATAGACTGGGTAGGCCGGATCCGGGCAGAGGACAACGTCCCCCTCCTCCACGAAGGCGAGGGGAAAGTGGGCGATCCCCTCCTTGGAGCCTATCAGAGCTATGACCTCACTGTCGGGGTCGAGATCCACATCGAACCTTCTCTTGTACCACTGGGAGACGGCCTCCCTGTAGACTTTCATACCCACGTAGGAGGGGTACTTGTGGTTCTCGGGGTTCTCGGCGGCCCTTTTGAGGGCCTCCACTATCGGCTCAGGTGTGGGTAGGTCGGGATCTCCCACCCCGAGGTCTATCACATCCACTCCCTGCTCTATCTTCTCCTGCTTCCTCCTGTCGAGCTCCGCAAATAGGTATGGGGGGAGTACCTTGAGTCTCTTCGCAAGTTCAAAAGCCATCGAGCTACCTCCTTCCTTACTGGGCCTACTATTATAACTTCACCTTTATGCTGTCCTTCCCGTCGTACCTAGGACTGAAGTTTGCAAGGAGTACCGAGACCACCGAGGTGTTCGTGTAGAAGTGGACCTTCCCCTTGGGTATGAAGGCGAGGTCTCCCTCGGAAAGCCTTTCCCTCTTTCCGTCGAGGTATAGCTCCCCGTGTCCTTTCAGGAGGATGAAGGTTAGATCGTATTCGGCATGGTAGTGGGGGACTTCGGCGGTCCTTATGAAAACGAGAAGCTGGGTAAGGTTCTCGGTTTCATTGAGCTTCACAACCTCTATCTCCTTAACCCTCTGGGAGATGTCCTCTATCAGCCCTTCCAGATCTCTGACCCCTTCGATGCTGAAGACCTTCATAGGGATAAGATTATATTCCCATGGAACTCCTCCTTTCAGGGGAATGGATAGGCGAGCCCCAGGGCCTTTACTCTGCAGAGATTCTCTCTGTGGACTACCTTACGGATCTGTCCGAGCTCTCAGACTTCGAAGGGTTCGTTGTCGTCTCATACGATCTAACCAGGGAAACCTTGGGGATCCCGATTAAGGAAAGCGGGCTTCCTTCCCTTATAGCCATCGAGCTCGGTAAGTTCACAAGGGTGATGGCCAGGCCATCGATTGGATACCCTTTGAGAGCGGTGTACTCCTCCTTGGGTGAGCTCGAGTTCAAGAGGAGGGTCGAGAAAATAAAAGAGTACATAGCCCAGGGGGACGTTTACCAGATAAATCTCACCAGCAGGTTCGACTTCGAGGTCGAGGGCTCGCCGAGGGACCTTTTCTTGAGCTTCTACGAGCGCCAGCCTGTTCCCTACGCCTTCTTCCTGGAGATCGGAGATCTATTCATACTCTCCGGGTCCATGGAACTCTTCTTAAAGAAAGAGGGAGATCTGATCCTGAGCAAGCCGATAAAGGGGACCGGGAAAACCTCGGAGGAGATCCTATCGAGCGAGAAGGAGAGAGCTGAGAACCTTATGATCACCGATATGATGAGGAACGATCTTGGGAGGGTTTCAAGGACCGGGAGCGTAAAGGTTGAGGAGCTCTTTAAGGTAGAGAGGTACAGGACCCTCTGCCAGATGCACTCCACCGTGGTAGGGAAGACCGATAAGAGCGTGGACGAGATCTTGCGGGCCACCTTTCCTCCAGCTTCGGTTACCGGAGCTCCAAAGTACAGGGCTGTTCAGATCATAGACGAGCTCGAGCCCCATCCCAGAGGTTATTACTGCGGAGCTGCGGGACTTATCAAAAAGAACGGGGACTTTACCCTAAGCGTTCTCATAAGGACCGCCTACGGCGGTGGTTCTAAAGTTTCATACTTCGCCGGGTGCGGTATAGTCTGGGACTCGGATCCGGAAAAGGAGTGGGAGGAGCTCCTTCTTAAGACGAAGGCCTTCTACCCGTAAAGGGAGATCTTCGTCTCCTTCCTCTCCATGTAACCTTTCCTGAGCCTGTAGCCCTCCTCAGGATAGAGTCCGTAGAATAGGTTCTGAACGTGGTTGCCCTCCACGAAGAAGCTCCACCTCTCAAGTGCGCTACCAACGAGGACGAAGAGGTAGGTAAGCCCCAAAATCCAGTGGTTGGCGGTTCCAGTTATCCATGCGTAGAGAACTAGGAAGAGGGGAACAACGAAGGTAAGCAGGTAGGCAACAGGTATAACTGTGGAGAGCATCTCCTTACCCTTCCTGTAGTAGAACTCCTCGGTGCAGTAGTTGTCGGTGGTAGTTCCAGTATCCACGACCCTTATAGGCCTGTTGTGGGGTAGGTTAAGAGCCTCGTTCATTGTAGGGCGCTTGAGGTAGAACTGCCTTATATTGAAGGCGAGCCTGAAACCGAGCCCAAGCGCCAAAAACAGGAATGATAGGAATATAAATGTCCCCAGGTAGGGGAGGTTATAGAGATGGGAGAAGTATGCCATCAGGGTGGAGCCGAGCATCAGATACATGAGGAGGTAGTAGATCACAGTGATCGAGGAGTTCCACTCAAGGACGAACTTGTTGGAGGCGTATATCATCGCTGTGGAGAAACCGCTTAAAACTCCTAGGATGAAGGTCAGAATACCAAAGAAGTGCTCGAAGAAGGGGTTGACTCCCAGCTGGTTTAGGACTAGGTATATGAGGAGGGACACGCCGTAAGCTCCGCTGAAGACCGCCTCCCTCGAGAGCCAAGAGGTCCTGAACCTCTTTATCGCCTTCCAGGCCCTGAGCTTGTGCCCGAGGTGAAAGGAGGCCCCGAAGGCTCCAAGACCTATCAGGATCAGCTCCAGCACTCCCAACTTGAGGATAACTTCCTTGGGAAGACCCTGCCCCTTTCCAAAGAGCTGGAGGAACTCGATCGCGTACATGAAGATGAAAAGGCCTATGGAAGTTCCAGCGGTGAGGAAAAAGAATATCAAAGACAGCGGTGGGTGCATCAGACCACCTCCTCTACCTGTTTCTCCTGCGGAGCTTTGTTAGAGACGTGGTGCCTCTTCATAACCTCCAAGAAAAGAGGGTTGTCGGGCTTCAGTATGTGCTTTTCGAACTCTTCGAGGTTTATCTTGGTTTCTATCCTCGGCAGGTAGTGGTTTGCTGGGTTCGTTCCCATGTCGGGGAATAGGACGAAGCCGTTTCTCTCCTCTATAACCTTGTAAACCTCGCTGTTAGGATCCTCTATGTCTCCGAAGAACCTCGCCCTCGCCGGGCATGTGAGAACGCAGGCAGGCTTTCTGTGTTCAGGGGGCAGGGTCTCGTCGTATATCCTGTCTATGCAGAGGGTGCACTTCTTCATAACCTTGTCCGCCTCGTCGAACTCCCTGCATCCGTAGGGACAGCTCCAAGAGCAGAGCTTGCAACCTATGCAGTCGTCGTAGTTGACCAGAACTATCCCGTCCTGCTCCCTCTTGTAGCTAGCTCCAGTTGGGCAGACGGGGACGCAGGGAGCATCCTGACAGTGGAGGCAGGACTTGGGAAGGTGGAATACCTGGGTGCTGGGGAACTCTCCCGTCTCGTAGGTCATTATCCTGTTGTACCAGACACCCTCCGGATGGGCCCCGTATGGATCGAAGTCCGAAAGAGGCCCGAAGGCTGCCTGGGTGTTCCACTCCTTGCAGTTGGTAGCGCAGGCATGACATCCGACGCATGTGTTGAGATCTATAACAAGAGCAAACTGTGCCATCACAGCACCTCCTTAAAGAGATCTTTAAGCTCGATCTCCAGGCCCTTTATAAGAGAAGACTTGACCTTTCCCTCCTTTTTAGCCTTGGAGAAGATCCTGAAGCTTCCACCCTCGTTGGTGTATACCTCCAGCTCTTCCATCTCTGGATCCACTATCCAGTACTCCTTCACGCCCGCCTTCTCGTAAACCTCCTTTTTCTTCCTGAGATCGTAGTAGGCTGTGGAAGGGGAGAGGACCTCTACCACCACGTCTGGCGCACCCTCCACGCCTTTTTCCGTGATCTTTCCCAAAGAATCCTTCAGGAGGACCACCAGATCGGGCTGGAAGACGTTCTCTTCGTCCAAGTAAACGTCTACAGGAGAGAATACCACCTCACCACTGCCTGCCTTTTCCACTTTTTCGTAGAACTTTAAAAACAGCCTCTTCAGAATTCTCTGATGTTGAAAGTTCGGTGCAGGACTCATTACAAGCTCTCCGTCGATGAGCTGGTAGGGTGCCCCTTCTGGAAGAGCCTCGTAATCTTTTACAGTCTTCCTCTCTTTGAGCTTCATGGCTTGTACCTCAGAACCTCAACCCACCTCTCCTTTATGTAGGGAAGAGGTTCTACCCTGAACTCAGGGTAGGTCTCGGGCTCCTGATCCTCAGCCTTATAAACTTTAACCTTCGTATCGAACCAGGCGAGGTGTCCGGTTACCGGATCCCCGTAGAATACCTCCCTGCTACCTATCTTTATGCTGTGGGGTATGACGTGGTTGAGGAGAAAGCCCTGGTGTCCTTCCTCTGCCTCGGGTTTGAGGCCCCACGTTCCCTGCATCTTTCCTATCGCGTTCCAGGTCCAGACCGAGTTTGGCTCTGTGGCCTCGGTTAGGAACACCTGACACTTGACCTTTCCTACCCTAGACTCGACCCAGACCCAGTCCAGATGCTTTATCCCGAGCTTCTCAGCTGTCTTGGGGTTCATGTATAGGAAGTTCCTCGTGGATATCTGCCTGAGCCATACGTTCTGAGAGTCCCATGAGTGATACATCCACTGGGGCCTTGCGGTGAAGGCATAGAGCGGATACTCGTCTCCGCTAACCTCCTCCTCGAAGGGAGGATACCAGAAGGGTAGGGGATCGAAGTACTTTACGAGCCTCTCCCTTATCACGGGATCGTTGGGGGGCTGGTTCTCGCCTTCCCACAGGCCCTGCCCTGCGAGCCTGAAGGTCTGGAGGGACTCTACGTAGAAGTTCATTATTATGGGATCGGTCTTCTTCACGAATCCCACGCTCTTTGCCCACTCGAGGTAGTCCTTGTTTATGTGCCTGAAGTACCTCATGTGCTCAGGGAGCCTATAGTAGAAAAAGCCCTTGTTCTTGGTGTACATCTCAAGCTGTTTTGGGTTGGGCTCTCCCACAAAGTGCTTATCTCCGTTCTTACCTCTCCAGCCAGCCAGTGCTCCGATTCCGGGTCTCGGCTGCCAGTTTATGAGGAAATCCTTGAAATCTTTGTATTTGGGCGTCCCGTCTTCGTTCACAAAGCCGGGGAGCTTGAGCCTGGTGCCCAGCTCCACCATCACGTCTCCCCAGGGCCTGATGTCAAGCCCCTCCTTCTTTGGATCCACCACGGGCTGTCTGAGGGCGTCCACAGGTCCTGAGGCTACCGAAGGGGGCCTGTCGAGGAGCGAGAGGGCGAACCACTGCTCTAGGTATGTGGCGTCGGGAAGGACGAGATCCGAATAGGCAACCTGCTCGCTGTAGAAGGCGTCTATGGTGATTATCTTTGGAATTATGTAGTTGCCGGCCGCATCCTTTGCGGTGAGGGCCTCGAGTATGTAGGGTATGTTCTGGGAAGAGTTCCAGGCCATGTTAGCCATGTAGATGATCAGGACCTCTATGTCGTAGGGATCCCTCTGGTAGGCGGCAGGTATGACGTTCTGTATGCAGCCATGGGCCGCAATCGGGAACTCCCAGCTGTATGCTTTGTCGATCCTGAGAGGGTTCCCGTCCTTGTCCACCAGAAGGTCGTCGGGGTTCTGGGGAAGTCCGAGGTGAGGCCCCTTCAAAGGTTCTCCGTACTTGAGCTCGTCGAGGGACCTTATCTTGTAGGGCCTTGGAAGGTCCTCTATGTGCTTGGGGTAGGGGGGCTTTGCCAGGTGACCTCCGGGAGCGTCCACGCATCCCAGAAGCATCTTCAGAAGGAATACCGCCCGTGAGGTCTGGAAGCCGTTCGAATGGGAGGCTATCCCCCTCATTATGTGGAAGGAGACGGGCCTTCCCTTCATGGTCTTGTGCTTTCTTCCCCAGACGTCCGTCCACTCGACGGGTATCTCGAGGGGATCGTAAAGGGCTATCACGCCCATCTCCTTGGCGATCCTCTCTATGTCCTTTGCAGGGATCCCCGTTATCTTCTCAACTTTCTCAGGGCTGTAGTCTCTTACAAGCCTTTCGGCAAATATGTCGAAGGCGGGCCTTACCTTGAAGCCCTCAGGGGTTTCGAACTCGCCTATGAAGGCAGGATCGAGGTCATCGGGAACTATTCTGTCCGCAGGTTTGAAGGATTTGGACTTCTTGTCGTAGACCATCGGCTTTCCTTCCTCGTTCCTGTAAAAGAGTCCGTCCTTAGAGGTCCCAGGGGCCTGGATCACGAGCCAGGGAGCGTTGGTCTGCTCTTTGAGGAAGGTCCAGTCTATCAGGTTGTATTTGAACAGAACGTGCATGAGGCCCATTATGAAGGCGCCGTCGGTTCCAGGCTTAACGGGCACCCACTCGTCCGCTATCGCTCCGTAGGACCAGCGAACCGGGTTCACGAAAACGAGCTTCCCTCCCCTCCTCTTCATCTCCTGAATTCCGAGCTTGAAGGGGTTCGAGGCGTGGTCTTCGGCTACCCCTATCATCATGAAGTACTTGGTATTTTCAAAGTCCGGATCCCCGAACTCCCAGAAAGAGTATCCTGTGGAGAGAAGTCCTGCAGCTGCCACATTCACTGAGCAGAAGCCCCCGTGAGCGGCCCAGTTTATCGTCCCGATCTGCTGGGCGAACCAGCCGTTTATCGCCTGCATCTGGTCCCTTCCGGTGAAGAAGGCCACCTTGGCGGGGTTCTTCTTCCTCGCCTCGTCTATCCATTTAGCCGCTATCTCGAGGGCCTCGTCCCACTCTATCTCCTTGAACTGTCCAGAGCCTCTGGGTCCCGTTCTGAGGAGTGGTTTCCTTAGCCTTGCGGGGGAGTACTCCTTCATTATCCCCGAGGAGCCCTTGGCGCATAGAACCCCTTTATTCAAAGGGTGGTCGTCATTTCCCTTTATGTAAGTAACCTTATTGTTCCTAACGTAAACCTCAATTCCGCACCTGCAGGCACACATGTAGCAGGTGCTGTAATACTTCCTCTCGTAGAAGCTACCACCTATCTCCATGGCGTTGCCTCCTTGGGCACACTTTAACTAAAAGGATAATCTTTCGCCTAAGGTATTGATAGCATTTTTACTTAAAACTTCATAAGCGTTCCTTATGGGGTTTATAAGAAAAGGCTAATCAGACCACCTCAACCCAGATACCCTTAAGATACAAAGTATTGGGCATCTGTAGTATCCAGGGATGATCCTTATCCTGAAAGGTCTTCGCAATTACCCTCACCTGCCTCCTCACGTCGTAGGAGGCCTGCGTTAGAACATCTAAAAGATGCTGCTCCGTTATGTGAAAGGAGCAGGAGAAGATCGCCAGATACCCTCCCTGCCTTGTGATCCGGAGACCTCTTACGCAAAGCTCCTTGTATCCCCTGAGAGCGTTTGGGACCGCGTGCTTGTTCTTGGCGAAGGAGGGAGGGTCTATTACCACCACATCGAACTTCTCTCCCCTCCTGTCTAGCTCCCTCAGATAATCGAAGGCGTTAGCCTGGACCCACTCTATACCTGAAAGACCGTTGAGCTCCTCGTTCTTCCTTCCCATCTCGAGGGCCGGCTCGGATATGTCCACGGCTATGACCTCCCCAGCTCCCATCTTCTTCATGTTGAGGGCGAACCCTCCCGTGTGGCAGAAGACGTCCAGACACCTGTCCCCCGGCTCCACAAGGCTCCTCACGAACTTACGGGCGTTCCTCTGATCCAGGAAGAAGCCTGTCTTCTGGCCCTCAGGTATGTTGATAAGGTACTTGAGATCATGTTCCCATATAACGATCTCGTCCGGAACCTCTCCGTAAACAGGACCTTCCCTTACCTTTATCCCTTCGACCTTCTGGGCAGTCAGGTTTGCCTTCTCGTATATTCCCTTTGGCCTCAGCGTTTCTACAAGGGCTTCGAGAACCGCCTCCCTGAACCGGTTCATCCCATAGGTTGTGAACTCCAGGACCGCGTACTCACCATAGACGTCCACTATCAGACCGGGCAGGAGGTCTCCCTCCGAGTGTATAAGCCTAAAGGCGTTGCTGTTTATGTAGAGCCTCTTACGGTAGTCGTAGGCCTCCTTTATCCGCCTCTTTATTAGCTCCGGGGTTACCGGCTCCTCCTTGTCGAAGGAGAGGATCCTTATAGCTATGCTAACGTCCGGGTTTATGTAACCGTATCCGAGGAACTTTCCTCCGAAGTCCCTGACGACCACAAGCTCCCCCTTTCTGGGCTTCCTCGATAGGGATGCTATCTCAGCCCTATAGACCCAAGGGAAGAAACCCCTTATCCTGTCCTCTATACCGGGTTTCACCCTTACCTGAAGCATGCAGTATTTTAGTTTATACTCTTTCACTGAATGGGGATCTTCGATAAGCTCTTCAAGAAGAAGAAAGAGGAAGAGAACCTCTGGACCAAATGCCCCGAGTGCAAAACACTTCTGTACGTTCCGGACCTCAAGAGACATCTCAAGGTATGCCCCAAGTGTGGCTATCACTTTCCACTCTCCGCGGTCGAGAGGGTGGAGTTCACCCTAGACGACACCGGCGCTCAGAAGCTCTTCGAGGACGTACTTCCCACAGACCCTTTGAGGTTCAAGGATACGAAACCCTATAAGGACAGGCTGAAGAAGGCCCAGGAGCAGACCGGACTCACCGAGGCGATCCTGATAGTGAGGGGATATATCCTCGGCAGGGAGGTTATCTTCGCCTCGATGGACTTCGGCTTCATTGGTGGGAGCATGGGCTCTGTGGTCGGGGAGAGGTTCTTCAGGGCCTGCGAACTGGCGGCCGAGGAGCACCTGCCCCTTATCGCAGTTACCTGTTCAGGAGGGGCGAGGATGCAGGAGGGTATCCTGTCTCTTATGCAGATGGCAAAGACATCACTCGGGGTTGGACTTTTAAAGGAGAGGGGTATCCCCTACATCACCGTACTTGCGAACCCCACCACCGGAGGGGTGGCTGCGAGCTTCGCCTTTTTGGGAGACATCGTAATAGCGGAACCAAGAGCCCTAATAGGCTTCGCAGGACCGAGGGTTATAGAGCAGACTATAAAGCAGAAGCTC
>JALWEK010000100.1 GCA_027014185.1 Aquificaceae bacterium | reverse complement strand
AGCATAGGGGCGGCCGAGGGTAGGAAAGGGGAGAGTGTAGAGGATCTTATAGAGAGGGCCGACAAGAGTCTCTACATAGCTAAGAAGACTGGAAAGAACAGGGTGGTCGGCGAAAGCTAATCCATGTCAGTGTGGGAACCCCACGGCCCCCTATATTCCTTGCAGGAGGTTAAGATGAGGTTTTTACTGGTTACACAGGAAGTATGTCCACGTTGCGATAGAGTGAAGAAGCTCCTAAAGGAACTTCAGGAGGAGTTAGACTTCGAGTGGGAAGAGGTGGATATGTACGAGATGCTCGACACATTCACATACCTGGGCATAGCCACGACGCCGGTCCTTCTGGTTAAGAAGGAAGAGGAGGACCTGACCGAGGAAGATATAGTCTTCATGGGAGAGCTCCCGAGAAAGTGGCGCCTTAAAGAGCTGATAGAGAGTTACATTAACTCTTATGGAGTTGCTCAGGGAGCTGATCGAGGCTAGGGCTAGCTTGCTCGGAATAGGGCTGGAGGATCTTGAGAGGGAGAAGGTTCTAAGGGATATAACCCGATGGACAGCCCGGAAGCGGGAGGGAGACCGCTTAGTAAAGACCGAGGACGGAAGCTACACCCTTTGGAGCGGTGAGTTCGGAGAGCCGTACCACAGCCTCACCGCCGGGGCCGTTAGGGAGGCTCTGGAGAAGTTCGTCCTGCCGTCCAGGATAGTTGAGAAAGCCGCCCTTAGAGGACGTGTCAGGATACTGGACGTTGGCTTCGGACTCGGATACAACCTGGCAGTAGCTCTATGCAAAATTAGGGAGATCGCTCCGAAAACACAGGTAGAGATAATCTCTCTTGAGAGGGATCTCCGTAGAGACATACCCATACTGCCCGAACCGTACGGTAGGTTCCACGAGCTCATAATAGAGCTCCTCCCCGAGGGTGAGAGGGAAGGGGTAAGCGTCAGGGTGCTCATCGGGGACGCGAGGAAGAGGGTAAGGAGTTTGATCGGTTTCGATGCGGACGCCGTCTTCCACGATCCCTTCTCCCCATACAAGAACCCGGAGATGTGGAGCCTCGAGTTCCTGCATATGATAAAGCGCTCCATGGACCCGGAAGGTTATTGGGTGTCCTACACCTCCTCCCTACCAGTCAGAAGGGCGTTGACGGATCTCGGTTTCAAAGTTGGATCGAGCAAGCCCGTGGGAAGGAGGAGGGGCGGGACGGTAGCAACCCTCACGGGCCGGCTGAACACCCTAGGGCCTTCCGAAAAGAAAAGGTTGGCTACTTCCCCCTTCAGCGTACCGTTCAGGGATCCCGGCCTCGAAAGAGATCCCTTAGAGATCCTAGTCGATTACAGGCTCAGCGTTCTCCTGCGGGAGAGGGAAGCCTCCTCAGGAAGAAAAGAAGGAGTACGGACAGAATCACCATCAGGAGAGCTACTATCTGGTTCCAGGTGAGACCCACTCCCTGTATGGTGGACGTCACGCCCCTGTAGAACTCCAGAACGAATCTCTCTGCACCGTACAGGAGCATGTAAAGGCCGAAGACCTCGCCGTCGAACTTCTTCTTCCTGAACAGGAAGATAAGCACTAGGAATATGAGGAAGTTACCACCCGCCTCCATGAGCTGTGTGGGGTACAGGGGTGTGCCCGGAGGAGCGACCGCTCCGGAGGGAAAGACGACGTAGAAGAAGGGAAAGTCCTTCATGAAGTGAATGCCGACGGTTGTGTTCTCCACGTTCGGAACCTGCCTCCCGTAACAGCATCCTGCTGCCGTGCAGCCGAGCCTTCCTATCGCGTGGGCGAGCGCCAGGGAAGGGGCCGCCACATCGGCCACCTTCCAAAGAGGGAGGGAGTATCTCTTCACCGCAAAGAGGACTCCCAGCACACCTCCGATCAAACCTCCGAAGAAATCGACACCTCCCTTCCAGAGGGCCAGGATATCGAGGAACCCTTCTACTGTCTCGGGATGCTCTATAAGAAAGGCTATCCTGGCCCCAATTATTCCGAACACAGCCGCATATACGAAGACCCACTCAACCTTATCCTCCGGTATCCCCTCTGCCTTAGAGAGCCTGAGGGAGAGAAAGTAGGCTGCCAGAAGTCCGAGCGCTACGAGAACCCCGTAAGTGGATATCTGGACGCCGAATATCTCTATCAAGGTGGGAAACATCAGATCTCTACCTCCTCTATCTGAAGTTTAACCCTTCCGGGTTCCATATCAAAGCCTATCTCCCTGAAGAAGCCCCCCCTGTCCTCCTTTCCAAATATGATCCTCATACCCCTGTTCTTGCGAACGTTCCAGAGGATTAGCTCCTTCAACCTCCTTCCCTCGAAGAGGACCCTCTTTCTGTAAACGCCCAGTCTCTCCTCAAATATCAGCCTGCCACCCTCGCAGAGGGAAACCTCCCTGCCGGAGAGGACCTTTCCGAAAACGAGGTTCTCCGGCGGGGCCGGGAGGAGGTAGCACCTTCCTTCTATACAGAGCCTGTCCCTCTCTATGCTCACGTTCCTCGCCTTCGCAACCCGCACGGTATAGAAGCCGTCGAACTTGGCCAGCATCATGGGAAGCCTGAGGGGGCCGTAGTACAAGGTTCCGTAGATCCTAAAGTCCTTGGGAACGTACCTTGAGGAGAACTCCCTGAGTATATCCTCCCTGTCGGGGCACGGGGTTTCAACCTTCTGCGCGCAGGAGATGATCAGGAACACGAGGAAGAGGGGGAGGATCCTCATCCCTGCCTTCTTATCCTCACAGCGAGGGCGTGGGCTTCGAGGCCTTCGGCCTTTGCTATGGCCTCAGCGAGGTCTGCAACCCTCTCGAAGCCTTCCCTCGATACGTAGAGTACCGAGCTTCTCTTCAGAAAGTCGTAAACGCCGAGAGGGGAGAAGAACCGTGCGGTCCCTCCCGTTGGGAGCGTGTGATTGGGTCCTAGGACGTAGTCTCCCAGAGGCTCCGTGGTGTACTTCCCCATGAACACCGCACCCGCGTGCTTTATGTACGGGAGCAGCGCCATGGGCTCCTCTGTGAGTATCTCCAGGTGTTCTGGAGCTATGAAGTTGGCCACCTCACAGGCATGATAGAGGTCCTCGACGATGAATATGGTTCCGAACCGCTCTATAGATCTCTGGGCGATCTCCTTCCTCTCGAGATCTTCGAGCAACCTCTTTACACTCCTTTCCACCTCGTGTGCCGTATCCTCTGAAGGGGTTAAAAGTATTGATGCGGCGAGCTCGTCATGTTCAGCCTGCGAGAGTAGATCCGCAGCCGCCCAGTCAGGGTCAACGCTTCCGTCGGCTATAACCAGAACCTCCGAAGGGCCAGCTATCATGTCTATGTCCACCACACCGAAGAGCAGCTTCTTCGCCAGGGCAACGTATATGTTCCCGGGGCCAACGATCTTGTCCACCTTCGGGATAGTATCCGTACCGTAGGCTAGGGCTGCAACAGCCTGCGCCCCTCCCACCTGGAATACCCTGCTCACGCCAGCTATGTAGGCCGCAGCGAGTGTGTACCTGTTCGGTTTGGGAGATACCATAACTATCTCCTCTACCCCTGCGACCACAGCAGGAACGGCGTTCATCAGGACGGTGGATGGGTAAGCTGCCTTTCCACCGGGAACGTAGAGGCCAACCCTCTCCAGAGGAAGCACCTTCTGGCCAAGAATTATCCCCTCCTCCTCCTTGAAGAAGGAGCTCTCCAACTGCTTCTCATGGAAGATCCTTATCCTCTCCTCCGCTATCTCGAGGGCCTCCTTCACATCCTCCTCTATCTCCTCGTAGGCGTTCTCCAGCTCCTCGTAGGGTATCTCCAGGGTGTCGGGCGTCAGCGAAAGATTGTCGAACTTCTCCGTGTACTCGATCAGGGCCTCGTCCCCCCTCTCCATCACGTTCCTGATTATCTCCTTTACACTTCCCTCGTACTCCTCAGTCAGGATCTCTCCTCTCTTGGCCAGATACCTGATCCTCTCGTCAAACCTCCAGGGCCTGTTTCTCAGATCGACGATCCTCATAATGGGTGAATTCTATCAGAGCATCCTGTAGTGGAGCTGTCTTTTGTAAACCGCACCTACGAGACCAAGGGAGAGAAAGTTAACCATGAGATTACTTATCCCGTAACTTACGAAGGGAAGGGGTATCCCCTTCGGAGGGAGCATATTTACGGCCATCATGATGTTGATGAGGGCGGAGAAGAGTATATTCAGAGCAACTCCCGCCACAAGGAGCTTTCCGAAGACGTCAACCACATCACCCGCTATTCTGATCAGCCTTCCTATCAGGATCACGTAGAGGGTAATCAGAAACATAACCCCCGGGAAGCCGAGCTCCTCACCTATCGTGGCGAGGACGTAGTCCGTGTCAGCCTGGGTCAACGGGCCGAGCTTCTGGAAGCCCTTACCAAAACCCTGTCCAAGTAGTCCACCGTTCATGAAGGCGAGAATGGCCTGAACCACCTGGTAGCCCGTGCCGAAGGAGTCCTGAACCGGATTCTGCCAGGCTGCTATCCTCTTATGAACATACTCGCCCCCGAAGATCATCATGAAGACGGCTATGAGAAAGAATATCCCCCCCACCGGGAAGTAAACCTTCGGAGAGGTTCCCCCTATCCACAGCATCGACCAGGCGAGGACCAGTACGAAGACCGCCATGCCCTTATCGGGCTGGAGGAACAGGAAAAAGGAGTGAGCGACTACCACCAGTACGGCCCAGCCGAAGAACCTGAGCTTGTCTATCGCTCCCTTTCTCGCCACATAGTACGCTATGAAGACAACGATTATAAGCTTGGACAGTTCCGAGGGCTGAACGCTTGTCCCCACGAGCCACCTCTCGACGGACTTGCCGAGGATGAACTTCTTTACGAGAACGACGAAAAGCAGGAAGAGAGAGAAGATCACGAGGGAATAGACGACCTTCTGATTGTTGAGCTTCTTGTAGTCCAAAAAGAAGGCGGTAGCGGACATGAGGAGGAAACCCACCAGGGTGAAAACGAGGAAAAGGAAGGGCTTCCTCAGATCGTGAAGATCGATCCCCTGGAAGATCGAGGGCGATAGCTTCACCGAGAGAACTGAAAGAAAACCTAGAGTGGTTAGCAGGAGAACGGAGAAGGTTACAACGGGGTCCGGGTAAAACCTCCTCAAGCGTTCCATGTCTCAGGGACACCCGCTCTCTATCTCCCTTATCAGCTCTACACGCTTTGCGTGCCTTCCCCCCTCGAAGGGCGTCTCGAGCCAGACCTCCACTATGGAAAGGGCGAGGTCCTCCCCCAAAACCCTGTCTCCTAGGCAGAGGACGTTGGCGTCGTTGTGTAGCCTGCTCATCCTCGCCATGTATTCGTTAAAACAGAGAGCCGCCCTCACCCCTTTGAACTTGTTGGCGGTTATAGACATACCTATCCCGGTCCCACAGACGAGTATGCCCCTCTCCGCCTCTCCCCTCTGAACGGCGAGGGAAACCTCCTTTGCAAAGAGAGGGTAGTGGGTGGAGTTCTGCGAGGTCGTGCCAAAGTCTATTACCTCGTGCCCCTTATCTACCAGAAACCTCTTTATCCTCTCCTTCAGTGGAAAGCCCGCGTGGTCGGAGCCTATCGCTATCTTCATCCTTTTAAAACCTCTCTCAGGATCTGGTTAACCAGCTTGGGGTTCGCCTTGCCCTTTGTCTCCCTCATCACCTGACCGACGAAGAAGCCGATCAGCTTCTCCTCCCCATGTCTGAACCTCTCCACTTCCGAGGGGAACCTGCTGACGACCTCCTCCACTATCTTCCTTATCTTACCCTCGTCCGTTATCTGCTTCAGGCCCTTCTCCTCCACTATCTGGGAGGCGCTCTTTCCTGTCTCGACCATCTCCTTTATGACTTCCTTACCTATCTTTGTGGAAATCACGTTCTCCTTTATGAGCTTCACAAGCTCAGCGAGCTTCTCGGGAGAGACGGGAGACTCCTCGAGGGGGATCTGCTTATCGTTCAATAGACCCAGCAGGTCATTCAGGAGCCAGTTGGCTATCATCTTGGGCTCGTTGAACTTTTTAACCGCCTCCTCGAAGAAGTCACCCAGTTCCTTATGTTGGACGAATATCTTCGCCTCGTACTCACTTATCCCGTACTGAGACAGGAGCCTCTCGAGCCTCTGATGGGGAAGTTCGGGCATGTTCTTCCTTATCTCCTCTACCCACCCCTCCTTAACGACCAGGGGCAGGAGGTCCGGATCCGGGAAGTACCTGTAGTCTTCAGCCTCCTCCTTGCTCCTCATTGGATAAGTTTTCCCGGTAGCCGGATCGAAGGTTCTCGTCTCCTGGACTATCTCCCCACCTTCTTCCAGGACCCTTATCTGCCTCTCGACCTCATACTCTATAGCCTTCTGGACGAACCT
Source organism: Aquificaceae bacterium (assembly GCA_027014185.1). Lineage (GTDB taxonomy): Bacteria > Aquificota > Aquificia > Aquificales > Aquificaceae > Hydrogenivirga. The sequence goes on along the minus strand of JALWEK010000100.1, from coordinate 5,791 downwards.
GAAGGAGTTCACGTTCTTTATCTCTGTTCTCGTGCCGAGTTTGTCCGACCCTTTTGGACGCACGGAGACGTTTATGTCGCACCTGAGCTGCCCTTTCTCCATGTCCGCTTTAGAGACCCCCGTGTACCTCATTATGTTTCTCAGGGCTTCTAGGAATATCCTCGCCTCCTCTGCAGACCTTATGTCGGGTTCGGTGACTATCTCCATCAGAGGCGTCCCCGCCCTATTGAGATCCACGAAGGACTTGGAACCCTCGTGTATGTTCTTTCCCGCGTCCTCCTCTATGTGAAGCCTCCTTATCCTTATTCTCTTTTTCTCACCGCTCGGGAGCTCTATCTCAACCCATCCGTTGGTGGCAAGAGGCCTCTCGTACTGAGAGATCTGGTAGCCTTTAGGGAGATCCGGATAGAAGTAGTTCTTCCTAGCGAAGATCGACTCGGTGTGGACCTCACAGTTGAGAGCGAGAGAAGCCCTCACAGCGAACTCGACTGCCCTTCTGTTCACAACCGGGAGAGATCCGGGCATACCTAAACATACAGGGCAGACGTTTGTGTTGGGCTCTGCACCGAACTCCACCGGACAGGAACAGAACATCTTAGTTTTTGTGTCCATCTGGACGTGTATCTCGAGGCCTATTACCGCTTCGTATTCCATCCTGCCTTATATTATAAGTTGTGAAAAGGGTTCTCTCTCCCGCCAAGGTAAACCTCGGCCTATGGATACTGGGAAAGCGCCTCGACGGATACCACGATATAATCACCCTATTCCATGCGATAGACCTCTGCGATGAGATAACTATCAGGGAAGGGCCTCTCGACGTTCAGACGAGCACGGGAATACCCAGAGAGGAGAACCTCGTTTACAAGGCGCTTTTGGAGTTTGGAAGAAGAACCGGAAAGATGCCTGAGGTCTCGGTATTCATCCAGAAGAGGATACCCGAGGGGTCGGGTCTCGGAGGAGGGAGCTCGAACGTTGCAACTGTTCTGAAGGCCGTAAACGAGATCTTGGAAGAGCCTTTGGACACAGAGGAGCTTATGGAGATAGCAGGCTCGGTTTCCTCGGACGCCCCCTTCTTCTTCGAGGGCAGAACCGCCGTGGGAAGAGGCAGAGGGGAGATCATAGAGAGGGTTGAACCCCTGGACCTTGAGATCACACTCGTAATACCGCCCGTCAGATCCTCTACGAGAGAAGTCTATTCGAGGGTTAGGGAGGAACACCTATCGAGCGTGGATATAGATAAGGTTCTCGAAGCTGTGAAGGAGGGTAACCTCGACATAGTAGAGAACAAACTGGGAGAGCTCGCCTGTGAGATATACCCGGAGATAGGTGAGGTGGTCAGGTTCTTGAGGTTCTTAGGCCTGAAACCACTTGTCAGCGGGAGCGGTTCTGCTGTATTCTATATAGGTAAGCCTTCTCCTGAGCTCGTCAGGGGTGCGATGCTCAGGGGATGGAGAGTTGTGGAAACCAAGAGCTGGCTTGGGGTGTAGCTCAACTGGCAGAGCACCGGACTTTGGATCCGGGGGTTCCTGGTTCGAGTCCAGGCACCCCAGCCATTTAAAAAACCATGAACAGGCCCTTAAAGCTCCTCACGGGAACGGCTAACAGGGAGTTGGCCGAAGAGGTCTCCAAGTATCTCAGCGTGAACATCTCCGATATGCTCGTGACCAAGTTCAGCGACGGAGAGGTCAGGGTCCAGATAAACGAGTCGATAAGGGGTGCCGACGTATATGTCTTTCAATCCCTCTCATTCCCTGCAAACCAGCACATAATGGAGCTTCTTCTGATAATAGACGCCCTGAAACGCTCCTCGGCGGGGAGGATAACGGCCGTTATCCCTTACTTTGCGTACGCAAGGCAGGACAGACAGGACAAACCGAGAACCCCCGTAAGCGCAAGGCTTTTGGCAGACCTGATAACGGTCGCCGGGGCGAACAGGGTAGTAACCATAGACCTGCACTCGCCCCAAATACAGGGCTTCTTCGACATACCCGTGGACCATCTCTCCGCCCTTCCCGTGCTTTACGACTACATAAAGAAGAACCTCATACTGGAGAACCCCATAGTTGTCTCTCCCGATGCTGGAGGGGTCGAGAGGGCACGCCAGCTGGCAAACAGGCTCGGATGTGGTATAGCGATAATCTACAAGAGGAGGCCTGAGCCCAACAAGGCCGAGGTCCTCGACGTGGTCGGGGACATAGAGGGGAAGGAGGCGATAATCATCGATGACCTGATAGATACCGCCGGGACGATGGTTGCGGCCGCCAATATGCTCATAAACAGGGGTGCCAAAAGGGTCCTAGCCTGTGCAACTCACGGGGTACTTTCGGGTCCTGCGGTCGAGAGGCTCACAAACTCTCCCATAGAGCAGGTGATAATAACGAACACGATACCCGTTGGGGACAAGATGTTCAACAAGCTGAAGATAGTATCGGTAGCTCCCCTCCTTGGGGAGGCTATAAAGAGGATCCACGAGGAGGAATCGGTAAGCTCCCTGTTCGTCTAAAGGTCCAGCTCCGCATAGGAGGACATAGCTTCCATCTGCAGAGAGTAGAGATCCGAGGGCTTTAGATTGTAGCGCTCCATTACGGGTTTGACCTTCTTCAGAGCATTCCTCTGAAGAGCCTCAACCATGCTGAGCATGTCCCCGAGCTTCCCCTCCCTGTACAGAAGAGCCTTCTTTATATCCTCCTCAAGCATCATGTTCTTTACAACATCCTCCATCGAAACACCCAGGAGAACGTCTATAAGGGAGAGGACACCGGTTATGAAGGCCTCTCCTGCAAACTCCTTGTCCTTCGATATCTTCCGAGCCAGGCCCTCCATTAAGAAGCCCCTCACCGAGGCCTCCTCGAAGAGAGGGTCCGAGGTGAAGTCCTCCTCTCTAAGAGAGTACATGAGTAGGAGGACCCACTTGAGCAGGTTCTTGTAGCCCAGCATCAGGACCGCGTGCCTTATAGATTTAACAGGCTGCCTGAGAGAGTAGTAGGCGGAGTTTATAAGCTGGAGCAGCTTTACGGACAGCTCCGAGAACCTCTTGAAGACCTTCTCGAGCTCCTTCACCTCAGCTTCCGAAGAGAGCAGGTTGTAGAGCTTAATAAGGGCAGCGTACGCAGGCTCAACGGTCTTTGAGGTAACGAGCTGGGGCTCTTGGAAGAAGTATCCCTGGAAGTAGTCGAATCCCATATCGTAGCACTTCCTGTACACCTCGTACGTCTCCACCTTCTCGGCTATAACCTTAACGTTGTGTTTCTTAACTACCTCAAAGGCCTCTTCGAGTGGGTAGTTTGCTCTGTCCAAAACGTCTATCTTCACGTAATCCACGAGATCGAGGTAAGGCAAATACTCCTCCGAGTAAACGAAGTCGTCTAGGGAGAGATCATATCCGAGTTCTTTAAGCTTCTTCAGCGTGTTCAGAAAGTCCTCGCTCAGGACCGAGGTTTCCAGCACCTCGAAGCCCACCCTGTCCGTCGGCAGTATATCGGCCACGCTCAGCACGTCCGAGTTTTCGTCTATGTTTATGAATCCCTTCTTGTCCCTTATGACTTTCTTAAGTCCAAAAGAGCTCACTAGATACTCGATTACCTTGGCCGTTGCCTTCCCCCCGTCCTCTATATCCGCCTTTTCCGAGTACCCGGACCTGAACAGCAGCTCGTATGCGAATATCTTTCCGTCCCTGCCGACTATGGGTTGCCGTGCCAGGAATATCCTTACCACCTCAGTTAATTATAGTGTTATAATTTCAAATTCCGCAGAGTTTTAAGGAGGAATTCCATGAAGAGGGTAAAGGTAAAGCTCACAGAGAGGGTACCCGGCAAGAAGAGCGAAACCAAGAGGATGAGAAGAGAAGGCTTCATACCCGTCGAGATCTACGGAAAGGGTGTGGAGAACATCCACGCCTGGATCAGCGCTAAAGACTTCCTCTCCCTACCCCATGGGGAGACCTTTCTGATAGAGGCCGAGGTGAACGGCGAGAAGAGAGTATGCATTCTTAAAGACATACAGTTCGGGTGGCTCGGAGACAACCCAATCCACGTTGATCTCTACGATCTTGCCAACGTTACAGAGATAGAGGTAGAGGTTCCCATAGAGTTCGTGGGAACGCCGGCGGGTGTTGAGCTGGGAGGAACTTTCGAGGCGCTCATGCACTCCCTCACTATAAAGGCCAGACCCGCCAACCTTCCCGATAAGATAACCATAGATGTGAGCGGCCTCGGCCTTGGAGACGCCCTGCACGTGAGGGACATCCAGCCTCCAGAGGGATGTGTAATACTCGATAACCCCGAGGAAACCATAGCTGTCGTTGTAGAACCCGAGGCAGAAGAGGTAGTTGAGGAAGAGGCTGAGGCCCCAGAGGAGGAGCAGCAGGCCTCTGAATGATAAAGCTCGTCGTTGGCCTCGGAAATCCCGGTAAAGAGTACGAGAGGACCCGCCACAACGTGGGTTTTATGGTCATCGACGAGCTCGTGAGGAAGCTGAGGATAAAAAGCTACTCGGAAGAAGCCCTGTCCCACGTTTACAGATCGCGCGTAGGCGGGAGGCAGGTAATACTCGCCAAACCCCAGACCTACATGAACAACTCGGGCCTTGCGGTTCTGAACCTCTTGGAGGAGAACGGAATAGAACCTCAGGAGATGCTCGTAGTTTACGACGACCTCGATCTCCCCTTGGGTATGACGAGACTCAGACTTGAGGGAAGCTCGGGGGGGCACAGGGGGGTAGAGTCGATAATAAAGAGCGTAGGAACCGAGAAGTTCCCGAGACTGAAGATAGGTATAGGGAGACCGAAGAGGAAGGAGGACGTGGTCAGCTACGTTCTGTCTCCCTTTTCCAAAGAGGAGGAGGAGATAGCAAGGGCGGTTATAAAGAAGGCCGCCGAGTGCGTTCTGAGGAGCATAGAGCTGTCCCCACAGGATGCTATGGAGTTCTGCAACAGAAGGGATACCTTCATATAACTTCAGCCGAGATAACCGGCTCCAACCTGGAAAGCTCCTTTAGCTTTTCCGTGAGCTCTTCTTCATCGTAAGGGACCTCAAGGATAAGTTCCAAACTGCCCTCACTTCTCCTTATTCTGAGGAGGTTTGCCTCCCCCAGAACCTCTGAGATCCTCTCCGTTACGTTCGGTATGTCCTTCACCGTAAGCCTCACAGATCTCAGGCCCTTCTTGGAGAGGAACTCTCTCTCCACCTTGCTCATTAGACTTAGGACCACAAGGAGGACCACGGTAGAGAAGACAGAGAGGATGTACATACCCGCTCCCACGGCCAGACCTATCCCCGCCGTTGTCCAGAGGCTAGCCGCCGTTGTCAGCCCCTTCACCGAGACCCCCATCCTCAGGATAGCTCCAGCGCCGAGGAAGCCTATACCGCTCACCACCTGGGAGGCTATCCTCGAGGGGTCCACGTTCAGCCCAGAGCCGTAAACGCTCGGGACGAAGAGGGAGACCATGCACAGGAGGGCAGATCCTACTGCGAGAACGGTATGGGTCCTGAAGCCGGCGGGCTGCCTTCTTCTTTCCCTCTCGAGGCCTATAGCGGCCCCCAGCACCATAGCCAATACTATCCTCAGCAGCCCCTCCCACAGAGGAAAGGGATAACTTTCGACGAAGCGGTTCAGCCCCTCCAACATCTCTCCGAGTAATAGGTTAGGTCCAGGAGTTTTTTGAGGGTATGTTTGAGATCCTTCCTCGGAACCACCATATCCACCATGCCCTTCTCCAGCAGGAACTCGGAGCGCTGGAACCCCTCGGGGAGCTTCTGCTTTATTGTCTGCTCTATAACCCTCGGTCCTGCGA
>JALWEK010000099.1 GCA_027014185.1 Aquificaceae bacterium | reverse complement strand
AGCGAAGATGGAAGAAGTGGGCGTCGTCTATTACGTGGGAGACGGCGTCGCTAGAGCCTAGGGACTCGAAAACGTTATGGTTATGGAGGTTGTCGAGTTCGTGGGCGGAGAGAAGGGCCTTGCCTTCAACCTGGAAGAGGACAACGTGGGTCTGATAATACTCGGAAGTGAGTCGGGCATAAGGGAAGGATCGATAGTTAGAAGGACCAATCAGATACTCTCGGCCCCCGTTGGTATGGGCCTTGTGGGAAGGGTTATAAACGCCCTCGGAGAGCCTTTAGACGGAAAGGGTCCCATAGAGTACGAGTACTTGTCCCCCGTCGAGAAGATCGCTCCGGGCGTCGTGGCGAGGAAACCCGTTCACGAACCCCTTCAGACTGGAATAAAGGCGATAGACTCGATGATCCCTATAGGAAGGGGTCAGAGGGAGCTGATAATCGGGGACAGGGCAACCGGTAAGACGACCATCTGTATAGACACGATACTCAACCAGAGGGACACGGACGTTTACTGCATATACGTTGCCATAGGTCAGAAGAGATCCACCACCGCGAGGATAATAGAGCTCCTCGAGAAAGAGGGAGCGATGGAGTACACAACCGTTGTAGTTGCATCGGCAACGGATCCTGCATCCCTCCAGTACCTTGCACCCTTCGTTGGCTGTACCATAGGAGAGTACTTCAGGGACAACGGCAAGCACGCTCTCGTCGTTTACGACGACCTCTCCAAGCATGCAGAAGCATACAGACAGCTCTCACTCCTCATGAGAAGGCCTCCCGGAAGGGAAGCGTATCCAGGAGACGTCTTCTACCTCCACTCGAGGCTCCTAGAGAGGGCCGCAAAGCTCAATGACGACCTCGGAGGAGGTTCCCTCACGGCGCTTCCCATAATCGAGACCAAGGCTGGGGACGTGGCCGCCTACATTCCCACGAACGTTATCTCGATAACCGACGGCCAGATATATCTTGAACCTGACCTCTTTAACAAAGGCGTTAGGCCTGCGATAAACGTTGGTCTTTCGGTCTCCAGGGTCGGAGGAGCGGCCCAGATAAAGGCGATGAAGCAGGTTGCGGGAACCCTGAGACTGGATCTGGCCCAGTTCAGGGAGCTTGAGGCCTTCGTTCAGTTCGCCTCAGAGCTCGACAAGGCCACACAGCAGACGATAAACAGGGGTATGAGGCTTGTGGAACTCCTCAAGCAGGAGCCCTACAACCCCCTCCCAGTTGAGAAGCAGATTGTGGCAATATTTGCGGGAACGAACGGATACCTAGATGACCTACCAGTAGAGGCCGTCAGGAAGTTCGAGAAGGAGCTCTACGCCTTCCTCGACCACGAAAGACCCGACATACTCCAGGAGATAAGGGAGAAGAAGGCCCTCAATGACGAGCTCAAGAAGAAGATCAAGGAGGCCCTGGATACCTTCAAGTCCAAGTTCGTTCCGTGAAAAGAAACATATACGTAGGGTGCAGCGGCTTCTCCTATAAAGACTGGAGGGGGACCTTCTACCCCTCCTCCATAGATCAATCCCAGCTGATAACCTATTACGAGAAGTTCTTCGACGTTCTCGAGGTAAACTACACCTTCTACTCTATGCCCCACACTTACACCTTCGAGAGCTTCCTCGATAAGACTAAAAGACTAAGGTTTTCCGTAAAAGCCAACAGGGTTTTTACCCATGAGAGGAATTACTCGGAGAAGGATGTAAGGAGATTTCTGGAAGGGATAAAACCGCTCCTTGAAGAGGAGAAAAGGTTCATAGCTCTACTTTTCCAGTTTCCACAGAGCTTTCAGTTTTCAGCGGAGAACCTCGAATATCTGAAAAAGCTCTCCTCCTCCTTTGAGGGGATAGACAGGGCTGCGGAGCTGAGGAACAGGAGCTGGGGAAGGCCGCAGGTTATAGAGGAGATAGAAAATCTGGGCTTCGTTCTTGTAAACGTTGACGCTCCCAAGGTTAAGGGCCTTCTCGTAGGTCCTTGGAGGTCGGTGGGAAGCTTCAACTACGTACGGCTCCACGGGAGGAACTACGAAAGGTGGCATGAGCACGAGGAGGCTTACGAGAGATACGACTACCTGTACTCTGAGGCTGAGCTAAGCGAAATAAAGGAGAAGATCATGAGGATTTACGAGGGTAAGGATACCTACGTCTTCTTCAACAACCACTACAGGGGCAAGGGAGCGCTGAACGCCCTGCAGCTGAAGGAGATGTTCGGTGAGGAGGTGGATATCCCGAAGGGATTGAGAGCCACCTTCTCAGGCAGGCTGTGGGAGTAGAAAATTAATAAGGATTTTCTTATATTATTAATCTGCTCAATAGGAGGTGTGAGAGTTGAGAAGACAGATGCTCAAATCGAAGATCCACAGGCTGACCGTAACCGACGCGGATCTTCACTACGAGGGGAGCCTATCTTTAGACCTTGAGCTTATGGAAGCCGCGGACTTGATACCCTTTGAGAAGATAGACGTGTACAACATAAATACAGGAGACAGATTCACCACCTACGTTATACCTGCTCCGAGATACTCGGGCACCGTCCGTCTGAACGGTGCAGCCGCCAGGCTCGGTGCTAAGGGTGATCTAATAATAATAGCCTCTTACGCGGACTACGATGAGAAGGAGCTAGAGTTCTACGCACCAAAGCTCGTTTACGTGGACTCCAGCAACAGGATCAAGGCGGTCAAAAGATCTATGGAGGAAGAAGATGTTCAGTGTGCCGGAAGTGACGCCAGAAGAGGCTAAGAAGATACTTGAGGAAGAAGGAGATAAGGTCGTCCTCCTCGATGTGAGGACCCCACCAGAGCACTTTCAGCTCAGGATACCCAACTCGCTCTTCATACCTCTAGATGAGCTCAGGTTCAAGTACAACGAGCTTCCTAAGGATAAGAAGTATATAGTTTACTGCAGGAGCGGAGAAAGGAGCGCTTTCGCTACATACTTCTTAAGGCAGCTCGGGTACGAGGCCTACAACCTAGCCGGTGGCATAATAACCTGGCCTTACGAGAAGGAATCCGGGGCAGCTTAGATCTTCAGTATCTCCTCCGCCTTCATTTGGGCGTCCAGGAGCAGGTTCTTCAGTTCGTAAGGGTTCATGTTCAGCTTCGAAGAGAACTCCTCAACAACCCTGTCTAGCCTGCTTCCTCCTATCTCGAGGGCTTCCTCGAGTATGTAAGCTTCCTGCAAAATGGTGCTTAGCTCCTCGTTCGCTCCAGTGTACGCCTCTATTATCTCCTTGTCTATGTTTACCTCCCTAAGGAACTCTATCTTGTCAACGCCGAGTATCCTATCTATCAGGGAAAAGAGCCCGGCCAGGTACGCCTCGTTAGCGATCTGAGGGTTTTCTCTCCTGGCGAGCTCCTCGGCCAGTATGGCTCTTATCAGGGACTTCTTCCAAAGGTATGGGTTCTCAACGGCAACGTAATCGTTGGTTGCAATGAGTAGTGTGAACTTCTTTAAATTCTCCATTCCCAGGTAGGCGCAGGCCTGGACTATGTCCTTTATCTCCTTTCTCTTGGCAAAGTAGGCTGAGTTCACAAACCTCAGCAGCTTGGCGGACATACCGACGTCGCTCGCTATTATCTTTGCGAAGTCTTTTATGCTCTGGACGGTGTTGAGAGCCGCTATCATCCTCATCAGGGTGCTCTTCAAAAAGGGAGCTATCTCGAACTCCTTCACTATGGTGGGCTTCCCGAGAAGATTTCCCTCGAATAGATCACCGAGCGGCAGGGCCTTCTGGTAATCCTCGTCGGTCTCTATCCGAGTTATAAGAACCTTCTTGTTGTTCCTCCTCACAGCTGAGGCCTTTCCCTCGTCCACGCTCGATACCGTAAACTCCACCATGTGTGCCTTGTGGAGCAGTTCAACGAACTTGCCCGAGTATAGCTGCTCCGTGATGGCTACCATAGCGCCCTGTTCCTTGAGATCGTCTATCCTCTTCAGGATGCTGTTTATCAGCGTCTTACCGACGTCTATCTGGGAAGGGATGAGCTCGAACACCACCTTCTCGGCGGGTAGAAGATCGAGGACCTTGTTCAGGAGCGAATCAAGGGTGACGTTTATGAAGATACTTTTTCCATCGGAGACCCTCTTTATACCGAGCTCGGCTATAAGCTCGGCTATTATGAAGGTAGCCTTGTTGTAAGGCACGTCCTCGGGGTACTTCTCGAGATCGTCCGTCCTCCTCAGGTAAACCTCGTATCCGAATACCTCCCCTTCCTTATCAAATACCGGCTGCCTTGCTATTGCGAAGCTCATCTATCTTCTCCCTCAGCTCCGGGTAAAGGGGGAACTGTTCGCAGAGCTCCTTAACCTCCTCCTTCACCCTCTCTATAATCTTATCGTCCTCTATGTTCTTTACAACAGCAGATATCATCCTTGCTATCCTTCTCATCTCTTCTTCCTTCATACCCCTCGTTGTAAGGGCCGAGGTGCCTATCCTTATACCGCTCGTTATCCAAGGCTTCTGAGGGTCAAAGGGAACGGCGTTCTTGTTCACCGTTATGTTCGCCCTTCCGAGAGTCTCCTCCACCTCTTTCCCGGTGAGGCCGAAGTTCCTCAGATCCACAAGGACTATGTGGCTATCGGTCCCTCCGGTAACGATCTTGAAGCCCTCCTTCATGAGCTCCTCGGCCATAACCTTAGCGTTGAGGATAACCTGTTTCGCATACTCTTTGAACTCCTCGCTCATGGCCTCTTTAAAGGCCACAGCCTTGGCCGCTATAACGTGCATCAACGGCCCACCCTGAATGCCCGGGAAGACGGATTTGTCTATAACCTTTGCAAACTCTGACTTGCAGAGGATAAAACCGCTTCTCGGACCTCTTAAGGTCTTGTGGGTGGTCGAGGTTACGAAGTGCGAGTAGGGAACGGGATTAGGATACTCTCCTGCCGCTATCAAGCCCGCGTAGTGGGCCATGTCCACCATAAGATAAGCGCCCACTTTATCCGCTATCTCCCTCAGCTTTGCCCAGTCTATAACCCTCGGGTAGGCGGAGGCTCCGCCGACTATCAGCTTCGGTTTGTGCTCCTTGGCGAGCTTGTAGAGTTCGTCGTAGTCTATAAGCTCCGTCTCCGGGTTTACCCCGTACTGGACAACCTTGTACAGCTTCCCCGAGAAGTTCACCGGAGCGCCGTGGGTCAGGTGCCCTCCGTGGGCTAGGTTCATTCCCATTATGGTATCCCCGGGCTCGAGAACGGCCATGTAAACGGCCATGTTTGCCTGGGATCCCGAATGAGGCTGGACGTTTGCGTGCTCAGCACCGAAGAGCTTCTTAGCTCTCTCTATAGCCAGGTTCTCGGCTATATCTACGAACTCACACCCGCCGTAGTATCTCTTTCCCGGAAGCCCCTCGGCGTACTTGTTGGTAAGAACGCTTCCGGTAGCCTCCATAACCGCGAGGGAGGTGAAGTTCTCGGAGGCTATCAGCTCGAGGTGGTAGAACTGTCTCTCGTACTCCTTAACAACGACCTCAAATATTTCAGGATCGGTTTTCAGCAGGTTTTCCATGGAAAAAGTATAACAGATTTCTTATACCTCTATTCCCTCCAAAGCGTAGAATACCGTTGAACAGCAACTTGGAGAGAGGACGGGCTCCAAACCTATGGATTTTGCGTAGGAAACAACGCCTTCGGCGGGGAACGCTATCCCGTTCACGCCCGCTAGTATCGAGTAGATATCGAACTTGACCCTCTCTGCACCGGCAGGCCTTGCACATCCGATCATTATCGGAGAGTTCGGGATGCTCTTCCTAGCATGGAGAACTATCTGGGCACTCTCCTCAACCTGAGGTGGAGGGAGAAGCTGAAACTTCGCCTTACCGTAGTAAGGCATGACAACGACGAGAACCAGAGCGTCAGGGTCGTACTTGGAGATCATGTCTACAGCGTAACGCTCCCCTCTTATCTTTCCGTAGTGAAGGCCTATTATAACGTGAGGGACTATCCTCAGACCCGCCTCCTTGAGGAGCTTCAAAGACCTGTCGTAGTCCTCAACCGTTCTGTGGGGTAGCTTGTAAACCTGGGAGATAGTTTCGTTATCTCCTATTATGTCCAGGAGAACGGCATCCACATTAGCTTCTTTCAGGCCGGACACGTAGTCTTCGTCCACGAGACCCACGTGACAGGTGACGAGCATACCGAGCTCTTCCTTGACAGCCCTCATAGTGTCGAAGAAGTCCCAGAGGGGAACGTAGCCGTCCTTGTCAGAACCTCCGGAGATGAGAATTCCTGTAACTCCTTGGGATTTTAGGTCTGTGCAAACCTTCCAGAGTTCCTCCGGTGTTGTGGCAGGTATCATGTGCCATAGGATCTTGCTCGCACAGTGGTCACACATGAGCTCACAGCTCTTTCCCGTAACGGATATGTCCACGAACCTGGGCGGGGTCTTTATGGAAAAATCCTCGACCTCGTAGTGCTTAAATCCGGGGCTGTGGAAATAGACCTTTTCGCCGAAGTTTTTGAGTTTTATATCCAGCCCCTCTCTGAGCCGCTCTGCGAGCTTCTTGTCTATATCAACATCTATCTCTACCATCGGTTCTGTCCTTTCAAGGTAGGGGCCGAAGGCCCCTTAGATCATCCACACTTGACCCCTTTCTCCTCGGCAACCTTCTTGAGCGCTTCCACCGCTTCGGGTCCCTTCATGAGCTGGTTGATATCGTCGGGATTGGTGGGCTTGAGCTTGACTATCCATCCCTGACCGTAGGGGTCGTCGTTCACTAGGGCGGGATTACCCTTGAGTGCCTCGTTGACCTCTACTATCTCCCCCTCGAAGGGTGCGGGAACTGGTCCGACCCACTTTCCGCTCTCGATAGTGGCAACACTCTTGCCCTTCTTTACGGTCTTGCCTACCTTCTTAGGCGTGTAGGCGACGAGCCTTCCAGCCATGGCGGCCGCTATAGAGGTCAGACCTACAGTATAGGTCCCGTCTCCGTTATCCTTGACCCAGGTGAAGGCGTTAGCCTCGGGGTCAACGTGGTAGAGAAGATCCTCAGGAACAAGGCATCCGTTTACCTCTGCCATTTTGCACCTCCCGTTTATTGGAATTTAGAGATATTGTATATCAACTAGAACACTATCAGCTTGTCAGCTTCCATCGCCCTTATAGCGAACTCGCTCGCTGGAACTACGCCGTCAAGCTCGGGTATAAGCTCGTCTTCTGTGAGACCCAGGGAATCGACCGCCTGCTTGCAGGAGTAAAACTTAACTCCGGCCAGTTTAGCGTCCTTCATGAAATCGTAAACCGTCTTGGGTTTCTGTCCGTTCTGGGGGAAACAGTTACCCTCTCCCGTAGGACATATCTTCTCCGCTATACCCTTCCTTATTAGGTTCGTGCCGTCCATGTTGAAGAACACTTCAACATCTGCGTCGTTGGCCGCCATGAGAGCGGCTATGTAAAAGGGCGAGGCACACCGCCAGGGTGTCCTCGGCCCGCTCGTCATCAGTATTACTATCTTCTTCTCCTCTTCCAGCATCCTTAGACCAACCCCAGCCTCTTGAGTACGGGGATAGGATCGGAGAGGTTGTCCTTGAGCTTAACGTCCCCAGCGCCGTAACCGAAGGCTATCCCGAGGAGCTGTGTGAAGTAGGCGGCGGGAACGTCCACGTCGGGAACTCCCTTCATCATGAGCCTGTGCCTGTACATCTCGAGGGATGCATGGCAGAGTGGACACTCGGTTGCTATTATGTCGGCGCCGTTCCTCTTTGCCGTCTGGAGGATCATCATGACGAACTTCTCGGAGACCTGCTCGTCGGAGAGGGAGTGGGGTCCCCCACAGCACTGGGTGTGCATAGGCTCGAACTCTACGTTGGTAGCTCCCGCAGCCTCCAGGAGGGCCTCCATGTAGTAGGGGTGCTCATCATCGTCGGCTGTCTCCCTCATCCTGGGCCTCTCCTGTTCCTCAGTTCCTCCGTGGGAGTAGGTCCTCGCGTAGAAGTGAGGTCTTGTGTAGAGACATCCGTAGTAGTTGGCAACTTTGAGGCCCTTAAGGGGCTTCTTTGTTCTCTCCTTCACCTTCTCGGGACCAGCCTCGTGGTAGAACCACTCGAGGATGTGGTAGGTGTGGGGTATCTCGGTGAGGGGATCTACGCCGCCCTCTTTGAGGAGCGAGTTTATCCTCTCGAAGACCTTCTTGTCGGTCTCTAGGAAGTACTCAGCCCTCTGGAGGGAGAAGGAACATCCGTTACAGGGGGCGACTATCACGCTGTGCCCCTGCTTCTTGGCCAAGGACATGTTACGGGCGTTCAGGAGCATCGTTCCCCAGAAGGTAACGTTCTTGGTTTCCATAGCCCCGCAGCAGTTGTAGTCCTCGAGGTAATCTAGTTCAAGGCCAAGCTCCTTGGCCACTATTCTCGTAGAAACGTCGTAGGCCCTGGCGGCTCCCTCAAGGGAGCAACCGGGATAGTAGGCTACCCTCTTTCCTATACCGCCCATGGGCGGTTTTCTCATCTGAAGTGCTACCGCCATCTCATCACCTCCTAAGCTGGATTAGTGGGTAAAGACTCCCTCTTCCTCCATAACCTTCCTGAGAACCTGCTTGAACCTGTTCCAGTTCTTGGTCCTCGGATGGAAGAGCATGTGCTTGGCGTTGAGTATGAGGAAGCCTATGTTCATGCTCTTGATGGGCTTTACTGCAAGCTGCTTGAGCCATTCGGGAACTCCACCCATGAAGGGTATCGGCTTCTTGAGTATGGGATCCTTGACCACCTGGTAGCCCTGCTTCTCTATCCATCCGAAGAGGAGCTCACCGTCTTCGATCCTTCCGTACTCATAAACGCTCTCTAAGAAGAACTTGTCGAACTTCTTGGAAGGATACTCCTCTATTATTCCCCTCTTGGCCATCACCCTGAGTATGGCCTTGAGAACCTCCTCAACGAGGACTCCCTTGGGACACCTGTGGGTGCACTTGTGGCAGGAGACGCACCTCCACATAACGTCGGCACGTTTCTGGAGCTCGTCTATAAGACCGAGCCTTGCGAGGTGTATGAAGTGCCTGGGGTTGTACCTCTCGTCCCAGTAGTTATGGACGGGACAGGAGGCGGTGCAGTAGGAGCACTGGTAGCACTGGAGTATGGTCTTGCCCTCAGGCTGCTCTAGGACCTCATCGAGGAAGCTAAGGTCGTAGTCCTCTATAACCCTCGGGAGGATTATGAGGTTCCAGTCTCCGGAAACGTCGATACCATCGATGACGAGCCTCTCTTTCCTCAGGACCCTTTCCGGGTCCACAAGGCTCCTCTCGTGAATTGCCATCTCTCACACCTCCTATGTGAATTCAACAGGGGCCTTAACCCCTAAGAGCCTCCTTGCCATAACACCGGCGGGAGGGAAGAAGCCCTTTGCGCTGTGCATGGTGGAGAGTGTCATGTAGTCCACGTAAGTGGCGTATATCATAGCCAGGAATATATCCACGAACAGGTAACCCTTCACCTTTATCCCGAACTCCTGGAGCTTCTCAGCGATCTGCTCATAGACCTGTTTGAACTGCTCGTAGGTCTCTCCGTACATCCTTCTACCACGCCCACCAGTGGGAGGTTCTTCCTTCAGAAAGACTATCGCTCCAGTCTCGCTCTCCGGATCCCATATCCAGCTGGTCCATAGAATGTATCTGTCGGGGAATGTGAAGTGCAGGAGCTCAGCAGCTATGTCCCTCGCAGACTTCTTGTCCACACCCCTTATCTGCTTGGCGAACTCGTCAACCTTCTCTTCCCAGGTTCTTTCCACCTTCTTCTTCTTAAAGAAGCCTCCCTTCTCGTCTCCGTAGAGGAGGTCGCTGATAGCCTTCTTGAGCCTGTCTATCCCAGTTTCCTCGATGATCTTTTTCTTCTTCCTCCTGGCGGCGAATATCCTTTCAAATACCCTCTCGAGGTCTTCCTCAGAGAGGGAAGGCAGCCTCTCCTTGGATAGGGTTTCCTGAAAGAGCTGGGATTTTTCTAAAAGGTCTTGGTAGAACTCCTGGACGAACTCTTCCCCTTCTCCGAGGATCTTTATCAGGTAGTCCCTGATAAGCGCGTCATCTAACTGGACAGCCTTAAAGCCGCCTTCCCTCTTCTCTTCACTCATATCAAGCGGACACCTTAGCCCCTATAAATGTTGCAGCTTCAGCTCCCGCAGCCTCGCCTTCGGCTAGGGAGGACTCGATGTCTATCGGTCCCTTACAGGCTCCGGCTATGAACACACCGGGCTTGTTGGAGATTATGTTCGAGCCCGAATCCTCCGCGGGAACGAGGAACTGGCTGTCTGGATCCTGAGCTAGGCCGAGTATCTTGGCCACCTTCTTGGTTCCCTCGGAGGGCTCCATTCCGAGAACGAGAACCACGAGATCCATGGGAACCTCGGCGGGTCTCTGGACTATCGTGTCCTCGTGCTTTACCCTGAGCCTTCCGTCCTGAGGGTTGTAGGTTATCTCAGCTATCCTACCTCTCACATATCTGACGCCGTATTTCTCCTGAGGCGCCCAGTAGAAGGGATACTCCCAGGTTCCGTAGGTCCTCACGTCCATGTAGTAGCAGAAGACATCAACGTCCGGATACTTCTCCCTTATCTCGGTTCCCTGAAGACCTGAGAGGGCACATCCGTACCTGCAGCAGTGGACGTTGGTAACACCGAGCTGCCTGTCCCTGGAACCTACGCAGAAGACGAAGGCTACCCTCTTGGGAAGCTGCCCGTTTGAGGGTCTGTAGAGCTTCCCTTCCCTGGAGAACATCTGCTCGAGCTCGAGGTTCGTGATAACGTCGGGGTATATTCCGTACCCGAGCTCACCCTTCCTCTTTGCGTCGAAGTGCTGGAATCCGGTAGCTACCACTATGGCCCCGACCTCGTGCTCCTCTCCGTTGGAGAGCTTTACCTTGAAGCTGGGGGCCTCACCCTCGCAGGCCTCGAGCTCAACCCCTAACTTTACCTCCACGTTGGGGTTGTTCTGGACCTCCTCGATGAAAGGCCCGATCACCTGCTGGGGGGTCATCTTCCTGGGTATCAGGGTGTGGTAGTCTTCAAGAACGGGCCTACCACCGAGCTTCTGCTCCTTCTCGACGAGTATGGTGGGTATGCCGAGCTTTCCGAGGGTCCTTGCCGCGGCGAGTCCTGCCGGACCTCCACCCACTACCAGAACACTCTTTGCCATCTCCAACCTCCTTAACGGTGAGTGTATTGAAGGGGCCAGAGGGCCCCGAAAACAACCAAACCTTAGGACTTAAACAGAGGCATGTCGGCCGTTGCGGACCTCTTCCTCTTGAAGCCGTCGGAGGTCTTGCTGTAGGGCTCGTAGAGGTCGTACTCCTTGAAGAACTCCATCAGCTCATCGTACTTTCCTTCCTTCTCGAGCTCGGATATCTTCTTGACGGCGTCTTCCCACTCCTTCTTGAGCTCCTTCCAGTTGGTTATGCCCATCTTCTCGAGGAGGGGCTCGTAGTTGGAGCAGTTCCAGTAGAGCTGAACGACCTTGAAGGGATGTGCACCGCAGGCGAGGGCTGAGAACATAACGTCGGACATAACCGCTATCGGATGGTACATACCGTGGGCCTTACCTATCCACTGGTTCTTCTCGAAGGTGGTTGTACATCCTGTGTCGTGGGTAACTATGAGGTCGGCCTTGACCTCTTCGGCTATGACCTTGAGTTTCCTCTGTATGGCGAAGGACCTTGTGAACTCCCTCTCGGTGAGGATGTGCCTGAATCCAAAACCACAGCAGTCGTACCAGGTGGAGTAATCGACCACCTGAGCGCCGAGGGCCTTTATCACTGCGGTAGAAGCAGCGGGCCTCTGCCCGTTGTAAACCTCGGGATCGTAGGGGTAGTCGTCGGCCATCATCTTCCAGGTGTGGCAGGCGTTGTGTATAGCAACCCTGACGTTGGAAACGTCTATACCCTTGGGCTTTCCTTCCTTCTCGTAGAGCTCCTTGATCTTGTGCCTTACAGCGTGGACCCACTCGGAGTAGTGGACGACCTCCTGGGGTATGACGATCCTTCCGTCCTCGGTGAGCCTTCCGAGCTTCTTGAGTATGGGCTTGACCGCGTCTCTCAGCTCCTTGTTGAATATGAGCTGCTCTCTCGTCTCCTTGTAAGAACCGAAGGATGTCCCACAGTGTATGAGAGGATAGTAGCCCGTCTTCCAGGCCTGGTGCATGTTCCTGAGCCAGACCGCTGCGAGGGCAACGGGGTTAGAAGTTCCAGATCCGTGGTAGTTCCAGGCTGTGCAGGAGGTC
>JALWEK010000098.1 GCA_027014185.1 Aquificaceae bacterium | reverse complement strand
GGGAGTACAGGTCAAAACCCTGCTCCTTCAAAACCGCTGCGGTCTCCCTCAGAACGAGGAAGTTTATGTTCTCCCTCTCTCTGGAACTGTCCACGACGAAAACCAGACCATCAACCCCTTTCATTATCACCTTTCTGAGGGGGTGCAATCTGAACTGCCCCGGCGTGGTGAGAACTTTTATGTCTATGTCCTGCCCCTCAAGGTTTATAGAGCTGAGGAACATCTCAACGAAGAGAGTCCTGTTCTCGTCCGTTTCCATAGATATGTAGTCACCTTTGGTGATCCCCTTCTCCTTGAGGATGTCATAGAGAACCTTTACGTTGGTGCTCTTCCCCGCCAGCGATGCTCCGAAGTAAACTACCTTTAGCTTCATGTCGCCCCCAGTATCTTGTTGAGCTTCTCTTCGACAGCTTCGGGGGAGAGCTTCAGCAACTTAGAAGGCTTCGGTTTTACCGAAGCGAATATCTTATTTAAATCCTCAGATAACTCTTTAAGGAAGAGCCTGACAGTCCCGAGGGCGACGCTCTTAGGACACAGAACGCCCACGAGAAATCTATCACCGACCGCCTTCACCACAACGTTCTGCTTCTTGCTCTCGTACTGTATGGCGTCCAGGAGATCTTCCTGAGAGACCATCTTGGCCATCTCGAAGGCGGCCCCGAATATACCGCTTATAATGCTGGCCAGAAACTCTGCCTGGGTCTCATCCAGGTTTTTTCCGTAAAAGGATATTATTCTCCCCGCATCGTCCGAGAGGAGAACGAGATCTGCATCGGTTCTTGCGACGAAATTTTTTAAGGCGTTCACGAGCTCCCTCTCAACCTCCTCATCTATCTCGTATTGAACTACGTCAAGCTCCATACTTCCCTCCTCCTAATAAATGATACACCCGTCCCCAACATCATCAAGCCTCACTTGAGGAGGTCCATAACCTTCTTTATGCTGACCCTCATCCTGTCGAAGGCTTCCGCAAGTCTGCCTATCTCGTCCCTCGACTGGATCGGGATCTTCTGATCCACGTCCCCCATACTTATCCTCTCTGTGTGTTCTATCAGCGTGTTTATCGGCTCCTCCACGTACTTCTTGAATATCATGTACGAAACGAAGAAGCTGACAACGAGACCCACGAAGACGAACATGAGTATGTAGATACCGAGCTCCTTGTAGGAGTCAATTATGGGAGTGAGGTCGTAACCCAGTATCAGATAACCTATGTTCCTTTTGGAGAAGTCGAATATGGGCTTAGCTATAACGGCGTAGTTCTGAACAACGAAGACGGTATCCGGTTTGTCCTTCGCCTGGAGCATGAGATTTCTCAGAACGGGGTTCGTCTCGTAGTAGAGTAGAAAGTTCCCTACCTTCTCTGCCTTCGTTGCCCACTCGGCGTGGGTGGCCGCCCTACGGCTTATGAGTACCACGCTGTCCATTCCGGTCAGCTCCTTCAGCTGATCAAGGATAGGGTTGAAAGGGGTAATAAGCTCCACAGCCCCGAGGTACTCTGTACCCTCTAGAACCGGGTAAGCCCCGGTAACTATGGTTCTCTTTAGCCCCACCTCTATACCCCTCTGGGGTGTTCTCCTCTGGGCGACCGTGACTATTATCCTCCTGAACTTGGATACGTCTATGCCGTACCTCTCGGGGTTCCAGGTTCTGAAGAAGGAGACGGCGAGGGGCGTGAGGAAGTGGAGCCTGAGGTCGTATATACCGGTAAGCATCTCCAGATCCGCTCTGACCTTAACGTACTTGTAGAGGAGCTTTCTGTCCTTCTTGGCCAAGGCCTTCTTCACGTCTGGATCCTGACTGACCAGGTAAGCGACCGCGAGACCCGAGCTCTCCCTGTCGTTCACCAGCTGCCTGAAGAGTTTGTAGCCGTTGTTGAGTGTGTCCTGGGCCTGTTTCTTCAACTGCTGCTGGAGGAGAACGTAGCTTATCGCTCCTATGGAAACTATAAGCACGGCGAGTATGATGACGTTCGGAATGACGAACTTCTCTATGAGGGACGCGTTCTTGAAGTACCTACCTACCATCGGCGACCTCCTCTACATTATATCGGGCAGAACTTCCTTGATTTTTCGCAGAAACTCCTTTGCAAGCTCTTCCTCGGGAAACTCCTTCTTGAGCCTTTCTATCAGTATCCTCACCTGATTGAGGCTCATGGCGTTTTCCTTGAACCTGAGCTCGTCGAGGGTTTTTTCCCATATCAGCTTCCCCACCGGGCCTATCTCTTTTATGAAGAGGGATCTCACCTCTCCCACCTTGTCCACGGGAATCTCGCTCTCGACTACGGTGGCTTCCTCCGAGGTTACCTCTATGCTCACCTCTATCGGGAGGGGTTTCTCTATTATGGAAACCTCGTAAACCCATATACTCCTGTCGGGCATGTTCTCCGCCTTAACGGAGAGCCTACCGGCGGGCTCCTCGTCCGTAACGAAGAGGCCCTTCTCCTTCACGAGCCTGTCCACCTGCTGGCCTCTGAAGAAGAGGTCGTACCTGTGTATTCCTCCGCCCTCGATAAGGATGATGGCGTTCCTCTTGCCCTGCTCTACGAAATCCTTAGCCTCCGTGTAGGTCATGAACTTCGAGTCCACCGAGTGAACATTGTCCGAGTGCATGGAGTACATGAAGCTGAGGATCTCGTACTCTAGGGTGTACATGGACATGAAGCTCTTGGCAGGCACGAGGTTAGCGTTGATGTAATCCACCGCCTGTGAGGCGAAGGAGTTATCACCGCCGAACACGGCAACTGGCACCCCTTCCTGAAATATCACCATGCCCAGAAGTCTCTCCTGGGTGTACAGAGCCATGTAACCGCTCAGATGACTCTTCTGGGCCAGGAGGAACTCCTTATCTAGGTCCAGAAAGCTAAGGGGTGTGGTCTCCTGGACCACGGTACCGAAGGGAAAGAAGAAGAGGGCTCCGGATCTTCCCGGATCGTGATGGTACTCCTGAAAACCTACGAGATCGTCCAGGGTGCATTCCGCAAAGGTCCCCGTTCCCTCCCTCTCCTCGAGCTTGAAGTTCTCCAGAGCACCGACGATCCTCCTGCCGTCCGAGTAGATGCTCACAAGCTTAAAAGGAGCCCCATCCACAAAGAGGAGGTAGTCGTCCCTGTTCCAGTAGGTAGCCCTGAAGAAGCCCGTGAGACCTCTTTTCCTCGCCTCGTCGAATATGTTCCCCAGGTTTATTACATTTATATCGAGATCTTTAAAGAGAACCCTTTTAATCATCTTCCCCTGCTTCCCCTAGTCTATTTCGGACATTATAACCTTACCTTACAGGACTCACACAGCTCACAGATAGGGCACTCCTCACACCTAGGATTCTTCGCCGTGCACACGTTCTTTCCGTGGTTAAGGAGTAGGAAAGAGAAGGTCGTCCAGTGCTCCTTGGGGACTATATCCATAAGCTCAAACTCCACCTTGTCGGGGTCCTTCTCTTTCGTAAAGCCTATCCTCTGAGATACCCTGAGAACGTGCCTGTCCACTATTATCGCCGGGAGGCCGAAGGCCCCTCCCAGGACCATGTTGGCGGTCTTCCTCCCAACTCCGGGGAGCTTGACCATTTCTTCCACGCTCTTCGGTATCTCTCCACCGAACTCCTTGATCAGCGCCTCACAGCACTTCTTTATCAGCTTCGCCTTCCTGCGGTAAAAGTTTATGGAGCTTATATCCCTCTCGAGCTCATCCAACGGAACCCTGACGAAATCCTCCGGCCCCTTGTACTTTTTGAAGAGCTCCTTTCTGAGCTCGTTCACCTTCTTATCGGACTCCTGAGCGGCGAGTATGGCCTCTATAAGAAGCTGGAAGGCGTTGTCGAACTCGAGCTCGAGCCGGGCGTCCGGGTATAGCTCCCTGAGCTTCTCTATTACCTTCTTGGCCCTCTCCCTCAGCCCTCGAGCTCTTTCAGGAGCTTCTCCACGTGACCTTTCGCCTTTACGTTGTACCATGCCTTCTTTATCCTCCCCTCTTCGTCGATAAGGAACGTGGACCTGATTATACCCTTGGTCACCTTACCGTACATCTTTTTCTCCCCATAGGCCCCGTACGCCTCGGCGACCTTCTTATCGGGGTCGCTCAGGAGGGGAAAGTTGAGGTTGTACTTTTCCTTGAACTTCCTGTGGGACTCGACGCTGTCCGGGCTCACGCCCACAACCTTGTAGCCCCTTTCCACGAGAACGTTGAGGTTGTCCCTGAAGTCACAGGCCTCCACCGTGCACCCGGGGGTGTTGTCCTTGGGGTAGAAGTAAAGTATCAGCCTGTTACCCCTGAAATCCTTCAGGCAGAACTCCTTCTCCTCTCCTTTCTCATCTATTCCCTTGAGACAGAAATCCGGAGCCTTGTCCCCTTCTTTCAGCATGCCTTGCCTCCCTTTCAGTTTAACATTATTATATGACCGAGTTCGCCTTCAGGTCCGAGCTCTGGACAGCCCAGTACACGGGGATAAAGGCCAACACCCTGGCCTCCTTTGCGAGGGCCCTCAAGGAGGTGGACGATGACACCATCTACTACCACCTTTACAGGAACCTCTTTGAGTACCACTTTCTGCCCACAGACTACGGAAACAGCTTCGCATACTGGCTCGCCGAGAACGGCTTCTCCGTCTTAGCGGAGAAGTTCTCCGCCCTTGATCTCTTGGAGTGCGTCTGCATAGCCGACATGAGGGAGAGGATGCTCGATATACTCCGTTCCGACATAGACGGAATAGAGAAGATATGCAAGCCCTTCTACTTCATAAGGGCGGTAAGGAGAACCATCGACCTCGGGATAAGGGCGAGGAACCTGGAGGAGTTCAGGGAAGGGGTAGGAAAGGTCGGGATACACTCCCTCTTCTACCATCTGGTCACCTCGAGGCTCTACCACGGCGAACCAACGAACGATTTCTCCAGATGGCTGAGGGAGATAGGGGAGGAGGAGAAGGCGGAGGAGATAGACAAGCTAGACCTCATGGCCTACAGCCTGTACGAGGTCAGGAACAGGATACTGAAGATCCTTTCGGAGAGTTGATATGCTCGAAGAGTACGCAAGGTTCATAGACGAGGGCTCCCTTTTAGAGCTCCAGAAGGTTGCAGAGAGGCTCAGAGGAGTAAAGGTTCTGCACGTGAACTCCACCAAGCTGGGAGGGGGTGTGGCCGAGATCCTCTACAGGATGGTTCCCCTTATGAACGAGCTCGGCATAGAGACCCGCTGGGAGGTGATAAAGGGGGATCTTGACTTCTTCAAGGTTACCAAGAAGATACACAACCTCCTCCATCTGCCTGGAGAGGAGAAACTGAACCACGAGGACGTTATAACCTACATGAAGTACACCTACGAGAACGTCTCCTACATAGACACCGATCCCTTCGACGTTATCTTCATACACGATCCCCAGCCCCTGGGGTTGATAGTCAAGAAGAAGAGGGGACAGAAGTGGATATGGAGATGCCACATAGACGTCTCTACGCCCGATGAAGATACATGGAAGTTCCTCGAGATGTTCGTGAACGGATACGATGCGAGCATATTCCACATACCAGAGTTCGTGAGAGAGGGGGTGAGGATACCTGCCTTCGTTATACCCCCGTCTATAGATCCTCTCCACGACAAGAACAGGGAGCTGAAGGAGGACTACGTTCACCATGTGCTCAACAAGTTCGGGATAGATCCGGAAAAACCCATAGTCCTTCAGGTCTCCCGCTTCGACAGGCTGAAGGACCCCATCGGGGTAATAGAGGCTTACAGGATCGTCAGGAAAAGGTACGAATGCCAGCTGGTCCTTGCGGGTTCTTTCGCCAGCGACGATCCGGAAGGTGAGGAGGTTTACAGAGAGGTGCTCGAGGTAAAGGGGGACGACCCCGACGTATTCGTCCTCAACCTACCCCCGAACAGCCACATGGAGATAAACGCCCTCCAGAGGGCGGCCACCGTGGTGGTTCAGAAGTCGATAAGGGAGGGTTTCGGCCTGGTGGTGTCGGAAGCGATGTGGAAGGGCAAGCCCGTGATAGGAAGCAACATAGGGGGTATAAGGAGGCAGATAATAAACGGCGTAACGGGATACCTGATAAACAGCATAGAGGGGACAGCCTTCAGGATAAAGCAGCTTCTCGCCGACGAAAAGAGGAGGGAGGAAATGGGCAGGAACGCCCACGAGAGGGTAAAGCACAGCTTCCTGATAACGAGACATCTAAAGGACTACCTACTTCTGGTGAGCAGCCTTATCGATGGAGGCTAGGAACTCGTAAACCTCATCCACGTCCTTTAGGAGTATGTCAGCCTCCGGTGGCTTTTTCTCCCCTACGAATACCGCCTTTCCCCCGAGCTCCCTTACCTTCCTGAGTGCAAAGAGGTCCGTCGTGTCGTCTCCCACGTACACAAGCTCCTCATAGGGTTCTCTCCCAACCAGCCTCAGGAAGTTCTCTACCGCCGTTCCCTTGTCAAAGCCCCCGTATATGGCCTCGAGTACCTTCTTCCCCTCTATCACCTTCCTCGGTGGGTGTTCTCTCAGAAACTCGTAGAACACTTTCTTAACCTTGTTCTCATCTCCCCTGTACTCCCTGTAATGTACGGCAAAACACCCTTCCTTCTCCTCCAGGAGAACGCCTTCGAGATCCTTCAGCCTCTCCCTGAGCTTACTTAAATCCGGAATCTCCCCGTTCAGGAAGTTACCTATCAGCTTTTCCCCTCTGTATATCTTTGCCCCGTGAGATGTAACCACGTACATGGTTTCCGGGACATCGCCGAAGACCTCCCTGAAGCTATTCATGTCCCTGCCGGTAACTATGGCGAGCTTGTGCCTCCTCGACAGCTCTTCCAGAAATTCTTTTCTTTCAGGGTCTATCCTTGCCTCGGAAGGTTTTGGGGCTATGGGGGTAAGCGTGCCATCGTAGTCCAAGAGTATTACCATCCCGGATTAAGTTATTTTAATAACAATATGAAACTCATAGTTGTATCCAACAGAGAACCTTACAGGGTGGAGCCCAGGCGGGGGAAGGCGAGCTTCGAGAAGACGGTAGGAGGTCTAGTCTCTGCGCTGGAGCCTATCCTGAGGAAGAACGGAGGGATATGGATCTGTTGGGGCAGGAGGGGTCAGAAGACACCCCTGGAGGTGTGGATAAACGAAAAGTTCCTGATGAAGCAGGTTCCCCTCACCAGCGCGGACGTATCGGAGTACTACTACGGGTTCTCCAACGAGACCCTATGGCCACTTAGCCACATGTTTCTAAACAGAACCCACTTCGACGACAGCTACTGGCTCGGTTACAGGAGGGTAAACAGAAAGTTCGCTAGGGCGGTCAAGGAGGTTTACCAGGGAGGGACCAAGATCGTCGTCAACGATTACCACCTGGCCCTCGTGCCCAAGCTCCTCAAGGACGAGGGGCTAGACGATCCCATATACTTCTTCTGGCACATACCGTTCCCCCCCTACTTCATGCTCAGGTTCCTGCCCCAGAGGAGGGAGATCCTCGAGGGGATGTTGGGAGCGGATGTGATCGGCTTTCATACCCAGTACTACGTCAACAACTTTCTGGAGTGCGTTAGGGAGATCCTCGGAGCCTTCCCGGACGGGAACACCGTTTACTGGAACGGAAGGAGGATAGAGGTAAGGGCCGTTCCGGTCGGGATAGACGTGGAGAGATGGGAGAGGCTGAGGTCGAACCCGAAGGTGGTAAGGTACGCGAAGAACCTCAGGAAGAAGCTGGGCGTGGATTACGTTGGCATAGGGGTAGACAGGCTCGACTACACGAAGGGCCTGGAGGAGAAGTTTAAGGGCCTCGAGAGGTTCTTCGAGAAGTACCCTTCCTTTAGGGGAAAGGTCTCGTTTATACAGATAGCCGCTCCGACGAGGACGAAGCTAGAGGACTACATGGATATAAAGAGGAAGACGGACGAGATAGTAGGAAGGGTGGAGGGCAGGTTCGGAGAACCAGGCTGGGTTCCTATATACTACTACTACAAAAACTACGGGGACGAGAGGCTCGCATCCCTCTACATGGTGTCCAACTTCGCCCTCATAACACCTGTTATAGACGGTCTGAACCTAGTTGCCAAGGAGTACGTGGCTTCCAGGACGGACGAGGATGGGGTTCTAATACTGAGCGAGTTCGCTGGGGTCAGCGTCCAGCTCAGGGAGGGTGCCCTGATAGTGAACCCCTTCGACGAGGATCAGGTAGCGGAGGCCATATACATGGCCCTAAAGATGAAGAAGAGAGAGAAGAGGGAGAGGATGAGATCTCTAAAGAGCATAGTTACGGAGAAGGACGTCCACTGGTGGATAGAAGAGTTCTTAAAGGATATACCTACTTAGCTCCTCGTCCTCTACTATGTTCTCCAGTTTAGCCTTTACGAACTTGCTGTCTATTATTATGTACTGGCCGCTCATGTCCGGAGCGTTGAAGGAGATGTCTTCGAGGAGCCTCTCCATCACGGTGTGAAGCCTCCTCGCACCTATGTTCTCGGTCCTGTTGTTTATCTCTTCCGAGATCCTCGCTATCTCCTCCACCGCATCCTCGGTGAACTCTATCTCCACACCCTCCGTTTTGAGGAGTTCTACGTACTGCTTGGTAAGGGCGTTCTCGGGCTCGGTGAGTATCTTGACGAAGTCGTCCTTGGTTAAGGGCTTTAGCTCTACCCTTATGGGGAACCTCCCCTGTAGCTCGGGTATCAGGTCCGAGGGCTTGGCCATGTGGAAGGCCCCCGCCCCTATGAATAGGATGTGGTCCGTTTTCACCGGACCGTACTTGGTGTTCACGGTAGTTCCCTCGAGGATAGGGAGAAGATCCCTCTGAACGCCCTCTCTCGACACACCAGGACCGTGTCCGGGGGTCTTGACCGCTATCTTGTCTATCTCATCTATGAAGATTATCCCGAAGTTCTCGGCCCTGAAGATCGCCTCCCTGGCGACCTCCTCCATGTCGATGAGTTTCTCAGCCTCCTCCTGCTCGAGTATGTGGAGGGCTTCTTTCACCCTCAACTTTCTCCTCTTCTTGGAGGGCATGAGGTTGGAGAACATCTCCCTCAGCTGGTTCTCCAGCTCCTCGAGCCCAGGAGGCCCTGCGATCCCTATCATGGGAACGGCCTTCTCCTGAACGTCTATCTCTATGACCTTCTCGTCCAGCTCTCCCTTTCTGAGCTTCTCTCTGAGCTCCTCTCTCTTGCCCGAGTCCTGGGCCTCCCTTATACCGAAGCTGGTGAACTGCTGGGGCGTCAGGTAGTCGAGTATCCTCTCTTCGGCAAGCCTCCTGGCCCTCTCCCTAACCTTCTCAACCTTCTCCCTCTTAACCATCTGGTAGGAGACCTCCGCGAGCTCCCTCACCATGGACTCAACGTCCCTACCAACGTACCCGACCTCGGTGTACTTGGTAGCCTCAACCTTTACGAAGGGTGCCTTTATCAGGCCCGCGAGCCTCCTGGCTATCTCCGTCTTACCCACCCCCGTGGGTCCTATCATGAGGATGTTCTTGGGAGCAACCTCGTCCCTTATGTAATCGGGGAGCCTCTGCCTCCTCCATCTGTTCCTCAAGGCTATCGCGACCGCCTTCTTGGCCTCATCCTGGCCCACAACGTACTTGTTAAGCTCCTCAACTATACGCTTGGGCGTGAGGTCCTCTAAAAGCTCAGAAAGGGTGCTCTTCATCGGTAAATCCTCTCTTAGTCAGTTCCTTGGGCGTGTTCCTGACCACCTCTTCCAAGAAACCGTCTATGTCCTCCGGGAACTTCTCGAACTCTGGTTCCACGGGAAAGAACCTCTTTACCACTTCCACCGGTGGGTTGCCGTAGCCTATCGCGGGGAGTATCCTCTTGGCCCCCCTTCTGGCCGCCTCCCTGTAAGCTATCTTGTATCCCTCCCTGAAGGCGGTCTCTATATCTCTGAACCTCTCTATCTCGTCCCCCAGCTCGTAGAGGACTATGTCGTAGGTGGTTTCCCTGAACTTCTCCCAGTTCTTTATCCCCACTATGTAGCTCTTGCCGGACCACTCCTTTAGCTCCACAGACTTCAGGTTGCCCAGCTTGAAGGCCAGTATGTAGTAGTCTATGAGCTGCCTGTCGGCGTAAACGTCTAGAAAGAAGAAGAACTCCATGCCGCCTCCTGTAAGGTTAATAATATAACCGCAAACAGGAACTCTGTAAATTTTTGATATAATGTATTCTCCCGTGGAGGACCGAATGAACGAATTTGAGAAACTCCTGAGCAAAGCCATTCCCAGAGAAGAAAACTTCAAGAAAGGGAAGATAGTGACGGGGAGGGTCGTTAAGGTAGATGAGAGATACGTTTACGTGGACATAGGGTACAAGGTAGAGGGGGTTATTCCGAGGGAGGAGCTCCCAGAGGTAAGCGAGGGGGAAGAGATCCAGGCCGCGATAGTGAGGATATCTCCGCGTCTTGACCATCCGAGGCTCTCTTACAGGGTCATAGCCCAGCAGAAGGGCCTGGAAGAGCTCCAGAAGGCCAAAGAGGAAGGCAGGGAAGTCGTCGGGAACGTGGAGAAGAAGACGAGGGGAGGCTTTATAGTTGACATAGAGGGTGTGAAAGCCTTCCTGCCTTCGAGCGAGGCGGGGAGACGACTGAGCGTGGGCAAGCCCGTCAGGGTCAAGGTTCTTGAGGTCCAGTTTCAGAACGACAGGCCCAAAGTGATAGTCTCCCACAAGGCGTACGTAGAGGAGGAGAGGGAGAAGAGGAAGCAGGAGCTTCTGAAGACCCTAAAGAAGGGAGACGTGGTCGAGGGCAAGGTTATAAAGATAGATCCCAACAAGGGAATAACGCTCCTGATAGACGGGGTCCTGAGGGCCTTCCTGCCGAAAGAGGAGCTCTCCTGGGGAAGGGACAAGAACCCGTACAACTACGCAGAGGTTGACGAGGTAATAAAGGTTAAGGTTAAGAAGAAGAGCAGGGAGAAGGACTTCATAATAGTCTCCCTCAGGGAGATGAAGGAGAATCCTTGGGAGAAGTTCCTCAAAGAGCACAAAGAAGGAGATATCGTAGAGGGCAGGGTGGCTCAGTCGGTCCAGAGAGGTATAGTTATAGACATAGACGAGGGTCTCGAGGGCTTCGTCCCCTCCGAGGAGATAGGCTGGAACGGTGAGGTTCCCGAAAAGGGAGAGCCGGTGAAGGCTAAGGTTCTAAGGATAGAGCCCAAGAGGAAGAGGATAATTCTCAGCATAAAGCAGGCCCTTCCCAAACCGTGGGAGGAGTTCCTCAAGGAGCATCCTGTAGGCTCCAAGGTCAAGGGTAAGGTTGAGAAGATAGAAGGGAGCAAGGCGATAATCGATCTGGGCAGCGAGAAGGTCAAAGGTATAATCCACAGGAGCGATCTCTCCTGGACAAAACCCAAGAGGGTTGAGGAGGTTCTGAAGGAAGGGGAGGAGAAAGAGTTCGCCATACTGGGAACTGAGGGCAAGTACGTTAAGCTGGGCCTGAAACAGCTAACGCCGAACCCGTGGGATGTAATCTCTGAGAAGTACAAGGTCGGGGATGTGATAACTTTAAAGGCAAAGGAAGTTATGCCTTTCGGGGCCTTCCTTGAACTGCCGGAGGGTGTGGAAGGCCTGCTACCCCTATCGGAAGTTCCGAGGGACATCAAGCTCGAAGAGGGTAAGGAGTACGAGGTGAAGATAATAGACCTGAACCCGAAGGAAGGTAAGGTAACCTTCTCGATAAAGGCCCTGAGAGGTGAAGAGGAGGAGAAGACCGAGGAGAAGGCCGAGGAGGTCTCGGCGGCCGGCTTCAAACTCGGGGACATCTTGAAGAAGAAGTGGAAGATGTGAACCTTTCGGAGTCTTGATATGACCAAGAGGGACATAGCGAACCTCATCTACGAGAGGTGCGAAGGGGAGTTTGACCTTACAAAGAAAGAGGTCTATGAGATAGTCTCGGAAATCTTCGAGATAATAGAGACGACCCTCAAGAGGGGTGAAAAGGTCCAGATATCAGGTTTCGGGACCTTCCTCGTGAAGGTTAGGAAGGGTAAGGTTGGGAGAAATCCGAGAACTGGCGAGGAGGTCCCCGTTCCGGACAGGAGGGTGATAGTATTCAAACCCAGCAGAAAGCTGTTGGAGCTTGTGGAGCTCAAGCTAAAGAAAATATAAAATAAAAATAGATAGAAGACGGGGTGTAGCGCAGGTGGTAGCGCGCTGGCATGGGGGGCCAGAGGTCCCGGGTTCAAGTCCCGGCACCCCGATTTACAATAAGGGAAAGGAGGTGGAGAAATGGTCATAGAGCTTCAGCCTGTGGAAGTTGATGTGGAACCTCTC
>JALWEK010000097.1 GCA_027014185.1 Aquificaceae bacterium | reverse complement strand
TCCCCGTAAGTTCCGAAAAGAACCGGCTTAGCCGGTTTTATCCTGAGTTTGTGGAACTTAACGTCCACGCCAACTTCTTTAACTAGGTACTGGACGTAGTCCTTCTCCCCCATGGAGACCCCGCCGGTTGTGATGAATATATCGTAGTTGTGGCAGGACCGGAGAACCTCCAAGAGCTCTTTGGGGTCGTCCGGAACTATACCTAGCTGATGGGGAGCTCCTCCCGCGCTCTCAACTAGGGCGTGGAGCATATGGTGGTTCGAGCTCCTTATCTGAGAAGGCTTTTGCTGGATTTCTCCCACCTCCAGGAGCTCGTCCCCAGTGGAGAGTATCCCTACCGAGGGTTTCCTGTAAACCCTGACCACAGCCCTGTTCACGAAGGCGAGCATCCCGACCTCGTAACCCCTTATCTCGTGGCCCTTCCTGAGGACCACCTCCCCCTCCTTCAGATCCTCCCCTCTCCTCCTTATGTTGGCTCCCTTACTCAGCTCTCTTTTTATATAAACGGTCTCTCCCTTTGTCTCTGTAAACTCTACCGGGACTACGGTGTCCGCACCTTCGGGGATCGGGGCCCCGGTGAATATCTTTACCGCCGTTCCCTCTTCAACCCTCGGCGCGATCTCACCACCGGCCGCCTGCTCTCCTACGAGCCTGAGCTGGACGGGATTCTCCTCGGAGGCTCCTTTGATGTCCTCAAACCTCACGGCGAAGCCGTCCATAGCGGAGTTGTCGAACAGGGGCTTGTCCGTGTCCGAGGTCACGTCCTCGGCGAGGAACCTACCCGGGGCCTCGTTTATGAAAACCCTCTCGGTATCCAAGGGTTTTACACTCTCCAAGACTATCCTCAAGGCCTCTTCAAGGGGCATGAGTTCGGACATCTGGACCTCCTTTGAGAGCTTCTTCGTAAGCCTTCTTTACGAACTCCACAGCCTCCTCCCTAGTCCTTACCGTTCCTTCAAGCTGGGCCTCTTCAAGCCTCCTCTTGATCTCCCCCACCATCTTCCCCTGAGGTATGCTGAGGATCGCCATTATCTCGTGTCCGGTCAGCAGGGGTTTGACTTTCTCCTCGGTGAGCTCGTTCCTCTTGAAGCTCTCGAGCTCGCTCACGGTCTCAAGGAGGGCCTTTATCTCCTCTTCCGAATCTCCGCTCGCGTATGCGTCCGCGATCGAGAGAAGAAAAAGATGGGGAGCTATGTCCCCGCATTCCTTCCAGAACTTGGCCATGCCTCTTCTCTTCAGCTCGCCTTTGAGGAAGGACTCTCTTAGGTAGAAGGGTCTGAGGTGGTATCTCACAAGCTTACCCACGAACCTTGTCGCCTCCTCTCCCCACTTTAGCCTCTTCCCTATCTTTTTCACGATCTCCTCCCCGACCTTGTCGTGGTTGTAGAAAGTTACCTTGCCTTCCCTTATCTCGAAGGTGTCGGGTTTTCCTATGTCGTGGAGGAGGGCTCCCCACTTGAGGAGCTCCACATCTGTGAACTCTCCCAAGAACCTCCTGCATCCGAAATCCTTTAGAAGCTCTGCGCTCAGATACTTAGTCCTCTCCTCTATTGCCTTCTCCACCTCCTCCAGTATTCTCAGTGTATGCTCGTCTAGGGGGTAGATGTGATGCTCGCCTTGGTCCTTTACTTCTTTGAGCTTGGAGAACTCTGGCATTATCCTCTCGAGGAGCCCCACCTCGTATAGCTTCCTTATAACCTTCGATCCTCTTGGATGCTTCATAACCTTGAAGAGCTCGTGGGTTATCCTTTCGGCCGGGGCCTTGAGCACCAGATCTCCGTTCTTCTCAACGAACTCGTAAAAGTCCTCGGTAAGCCGGAGGTTCTTTTCCACCGAGAGCCTGAAGCCTCTGAGGATCCTTACCGGATCCTTCCTGAGGTTTTCCAGGGATATGGGTCTGAGGATCTCCTGCTCCAGGTCCTTCACTCCACCTGTAGGGTCGTAGAGTATGGTCTGCTTAGCTCCTATGCTGAGGACGTCGTCGAGGCTAACCGCTATAGCGTTTGCGGTAAAGTCCCTATCCCTGAGGTCTTCCTCTAGGGCCTTTTCTACGTCTCTCCCCTTTATCTGGGAAAAGTCGAACCTGTACCTGTAAGGGGGGAGATGTATGACAACGGAGGCGACAACCGGTCTCTTTATGAGGAAGCCTTTCTTTTCGAAGACGAAGAAGTGTCCTCCCGTCCTCTTGGCAAACTCCCGGGCCACCTTCTCAGGATCGCAGGTGACGAGGAGATCTACGTCGATGTTGTAGCCCACGGGCTCGCCCAGTATCCTGTCCCTGACCCATCCCCCCACTATGAAGCAGAGCTCCTCTCTTGGGAGGACCTTGGCCACGTCGTCGAAGTAGGAGAGGTAGAAGTTGAGGCCGTGTATTGTGTGTTTGCCTTTCGAGACTATCTCTATATCCATAACACTCTATTTTAAGCAGGCTATCATACTTTTCTATGCCCTTTATCCTGCTCCTCCTGGGCGGTCTTGCCTTCTGTAGTCCGCTGATCCTATCGACGGATAGGAACGAGGGAGCCTTCTCGATCGGGGTGGTAGAGGGTAAGGTTTGCGTTGTCGGTAGGATGGAGGGTGGGGAGAGTTACGATGCCTTAGTTGGAACGCTGAAGGGCGAGAGTTTTTTCAGGATCTCGTCGGAGGCCGACGACTACAGCTACACCGTCGAAGCATACAAGGGTAGGTGCATCGCAGGTATCACAACGCTCGCCGGGGGCAGGATGGATATGGCCCTGGCGGAGTTCGGACAGGGAAAGCCTAAGGTTATCAAGGTATTCGGGGGTAAGGGGGACGATATGCTCTGGTTTTTAAAGAAGATCTCGGGCGGCTACCTTCTCGTGGGAGGCGTGAGGGAGGAAGACTGGGACGTGCTTGTTGTGAAGCTGGGCGAGGATCTTGAGGTTTTATGGAGTTTGAGAATAGGAACAAAAGGGGAGGAGTATGCGTACGGTGCCGTGGAAAAGGATGAGAGGTACTACGTGGTGGGGCGGAGTAACTACAGGGGGAACTGGGACGGCTTCCTGCTGGAGCTCACTCCAGAGGCAAAGCTAAGGAAATCCTTACTCGTTGGAAGTGAGGCCAAGGACTACTTCAGGTTCGTTGGGATATTCGAGGATAAGGTGGTAGCGCTGGGACGTTCCGAGATGAGGGGAGGGAGCGACGCCTGGCTCCTTTCAGAAGGCAGGTCCTTCCTGTACGATGGCGGGGAGTTCGATTACGGAAGGGTCTTTATTCCGTGGGATAGGGGGCTGGCCCTTATGGGGGACACTTACAGGGAAGCCCAGTCCGACGGCATGCTTGTGTTTCTCAATGCCAGGTTTGATGTTCTGGAAGGGTACGAGATAGGTGGGAGCGGGATCGAGTCGGTAAGGTTCTTGACCCCGGAGGGGTGGTTCTCGGGCTACTCTTACTCTTTCACCATCGACAACGATATCCTTCTGGGGAACATAAGGGATCTGTGTCCGGGTTTTGTGAGGAGGAAGAACTACGAGAGGTTCGAGGTTCCAATGGGGGTTTACAGCTATCCGGTCAGGGTTTCTCCCTACGCCCTTAAGGAGCTTGACCTAGAGTTTGAAGTAGAAGAAGTAAAGCTCAAGCGAATAGACCCCTGCCTTCCTCAGGAGTAGATAAGGGCCTTCAGCCTTCCTACTAGGTCTCTGATCTCCTCCCTTACCTCCCCACCCCGCCAGGGGTCTTTCAGATCCTCGAACATGTAGCTTCTGTCTATATCCTCGTCGAACTCCTCCCACTCGACCTCTTCCAGGACCTTCCTCCCTTCGGGGTTTATCTTCTCCGGGGCTTTCCTTCCCGACATCTCGCACCACAGGAGGGTCCACGCCCTCGCGAGGGCTATCGGATGGTATCCGCCCCCG
>JALWEK010000096.1 GCA_027014185.1 Aquificaceae bacterium | reverse complement strand
GTATAGATCTGGTCCTGGGAGGTGGAAGTTGAGGGTTTTCGTTACCGGGGGAACGGGCTTTGTGGGAAGGTACGTGGTTAGGGAGCTCCTGAACAGAAACCACGAGGTGGTCCTCGGCGTCAGAAACGTATCCAAGGCGAGATCCCTGTTTGGAAGTGATGTGGAGGCTGCCGAGGTGAACTTCTCGAAAAGAGAGTCGGTGAAGGAAGCCCTGAAGGTTTCGGAGCCTCAGGCTGTAATCCACCTCATAGGTATCCTCGCCGAGATCAGGAGCAGGGGGATAACCTTCGAGGAGGTTCATTACAGGTTTTCAGTGAACCTCTACGATGCGGCGAAGGAGCTTGGGATAGGTAGAGCCCTCCACATGAGCGCCCTTGGAACGGACGACAGGGCACCCTCTAGGTACCATCAGACGAAGAGGTGGGCCGAAAAGCATCTTATGGAGTCCGGTATTTCCTATACAATCTTCAGGCCCTCCCTCATCCTGGGGCCGGAGCAGAGGTTGTTCTTCGACATGGACAGGATAACGAGGTTGATTCCGATAGTGGCACTGCCGGGAGACGGGAGATACAGGTTCCAGCCGGTGGACGTGAGAGATGTGGCCGGATGCTTCGTGGAGGCTCTTGAGAAGGATCTCACCGGAGTGTATGAGCTCTGCGGAGCTAAGGATGTGAGCTTTAAAGACCTTCTCAAGGATATCTTCTCGTTCCTGAACAGGAGGGTCCTGATGGTGCCTCTGCCGAAAAGGTTGATGTACTACATGGGCTGGCTGGCCGAGAAGATCGTGGAGCCCCCTCCCTTCTCATCGGACCAGATACTTATGATGTGGAAGGACAACGTGTGTGGCCTTTCCGAGGACGCTTACCACGACGGCGTTAGGATGGTCCTAGATCGGGACCCCGTTCCCTACGAAGAGTCCTTAAGATGGGCTCTGGAGGGCTATCTCTCTATTTCTTCTTCAGAATAACGTTCTTTATCAGATAGTTCTGGGCTATGTTGAGGATGTTGTTCACCGTCCAGTACAGGACGAGCCCTGAGGGGAAGTTTGCGAAGAGGAAGGTGAAGGCTACCGCGGATATATACATTATCAGGTTCTGTTTTGGGTCCGGGTTCGGTGAGAGTTTCTGCTGAAGTATCATCGTGAGACCCATCACGATGGGCAGTATGTAGAAGGGATCCTTGTCCGCCAGGCTAGGTATCCAGAGCATACCGGAGAGCTTCAGGTCCACCGTTATTATGAGAACCTTGTAGAGGGCGAAGAAAACCGGTATCTGAACGAGGATAGGGAGACACCCGCTCATAGGATTGAAGCCTATCTCCGAGTATAGCTTCATCATCTCTTCCTGCATCTTTGCAGGATCGTCCTTGTACTTCTTCCTTATCTTCTCGAGACGCGGCGCCGCCTCCTGGAGCTTCATCATGGAGGTGGTGCTCTTGTAGTTCAGCGGGAAGAAGACTACCCTTAAGAGGAAGGTCAGTATTATTATCGAGAGGATCCAGCTTCCGGTGTGCTCGAATACCCAGTACATGAATATGAACAGGGGCTTTACGAAGATCTTTAGCATCCCCCAGTCGAGCAGGTCCTGTAGCCCTATCTCCCTGAGCCTTGAGTAGTATTTCGCTCCCATGTATAGGGTGAGGGGTTCTCTGTACTCAACGTACGTGAAGGTTATGGGCTTTTCCTTCTCTTCCCCTTCTGGCCTGTAGCTGACCCCGTCCACAACAACGCTGTTTATGTTCCCCTTGAAACCCTTGAAGAAGTACCTGCTCTCCTCTCCGGCGAACTCTATCCTCCCCTCGTAGGTGTGCTTTCCCCTGACCTCGTCCACATCTAACCTTACCACCTCCCCGTTTATCCTCATAACAGGCCCTTCGTGGGTGTAAAAGGACCTTTCAAAGGGATGTGTGCCAACGAGGATGTACAAACTACCCTTTATATCGCTCTCTATAGATACCTTGAAGTAGAAGTCCTTGAACTCAAGTACCTTTCTGAGCTTTACCCTTCCGTCTTTGAGGCTCATCACTATCCTGTTACCTTCCCTCTTTATCTCGTACCTGCCGAAGTTTATCTCCTGGTCGAGGTCGGGGTTTCCAGTGTAAACCTCGAGGGGAAATACCTTTAACTTCCTCTCCGCTTCGGTTATCAGATCGAACCCGAAGGTCCTGTCCACGAACTTAACCACCTTCCCACCTACGGACGAGACCTCAACCTGGAAGTTTCCGAGCTCGAAGGTGTAGACTTCCCCTATGTCCTTCTTCTCCCTAGTGGTCCCAAGCATCAGTGCGGGGACTGAGGACCTCTTTTCAGGTCTCTTCTCTTCCTCCACCTTGGCCGCCTTCTTCTCCTCGGTGGTCTGAGGGGCCTTGAAGAAGTAAGAGGAGAAGATCTCATAGCCCAGCAGGAAGAAGGCTATAAGGGTCATAGCTATGAAGATCCGTTTGGGATCAACACCCGGCTGTTGAGGACTCAAGGCAGATCCACACCTCCTTTAGACCAAGGGTTGCATCTTAGAACCCTCCAGAGGGCCTTTGCAGAACCCTTTATGACTCCGTGCTTTTCCACCGCCATTATCGCGTACTCAGAACAGGTGGGATGAAACCTACAGCTCGGCGGATAAAGCGGGGATATAAAAACCTGCCAGAACCTGAGGAACTTTATAAGAAACCACCTCATCTAAGGCGCGAGCCTCTTCCTGCCTTTCTTCCTGCGCCTCTTTATTATCCTCCTTCCAGACTTTGTGCTCATCCTGGCGAGGAAGCCGCTCTTTCTCTTCTTCTTCTTGATCGATATGTGGGGCTTCAGGCCTTCCGTAGCCATAACCTTCCTCCCGAGTTAAGGGAAGGCGGGGATTAGAAGCCCGCCTTACCAGTGAATATACCCGTGAATACGAAGACTATGGAGAACAGAAGTGCGTAAAGGGCCAGCGTTTCTATAAATGCAAGGCCTATGAACATTATCGTCTGAAGCCTTCCACCCACGTTGGGGTTCCTCGCTATGCCCTCCTGGGTTCCCCTGACGGCGTGTCCCATACCTATACCGGTTCCGAGGGCGGCGAGTCCTATCGCTAGTCCCGCAGCAAGTGCTAGCAGTCCGTAAAACAGTGCCCTATCGGAGGAACCCTGAGCTGCACCCTCTGCGGCGAATCCCAGGGCGGGTGTCAGAGCTGCTATAAATGCGAGAGCCTTCCCTTTCATTGCTTACCTCCTTTCACTTTATTATCAGGGATGGAATATCTATCTCGTCTATAACTCTGCAAAGATCGGGCGTGGGCTGACAGCCCCAGAGTATCATGTCCGGCTTTCTATCTTTTGTGAACCTCAAGATCTCTTCTTTTATCTCACCGGCAACGGTCTCTATGTTTATGCTCGCCTCCTCGTCTCCTTTCACGTGTCTCCACAGGTTTTTGATCCTGTCCTTCGTTCTCTCCTTGGCGTTCTTGACCGTGTCCGGGGGAAGGGGAACGCCGAGGGAGACGCTCGCAGATTCGAGCCTGTATATGTCCTCGAGTATCACGAAGACATCAACCTCTGCGGAAAACATATCCTCATACTTTGCCAACCACTCGAGAGCTTTCCTGCACTCGGCAGAAGAATCGGTAAGCACAAGGGTTATCTTCATATCAGTGCTCCTCGTGCACAACGGCTCCCGCCAGGTAAACGACCGAGAGTATCATGAAAACGTAAGTCTGTATGAACACTGCCAGGAACTTTATCGCAATTATGAACACCAGAGCTACCGGTGATAGGGCCATCGTAAAGGGGTTCTTTATAGCTATTCCCACTAAGGCAAGCAGTAGAATCGCTCCCCCCTTCATGTTAGCAAAAAGCCTCAAGGAAAGGGTTATAGGCCTCGCTATGTGTGAGATTATCTCGACC
>JALWEK010000095.1:9446-12283 GCA_027014185.1 Aquificaceae bacterium | reverse complement strand
TAGAAGACCTAAGGGAATTGTGCTTTTTATACAATAGGAGCATAAGAGAGAGAATGATCGTTGAAGGGCACTGGAGAATCATAGGCAGTCTTGAAGAGGCTAAAGATAAGGAGAGGTATTACAGAGAGAAAGCAGAAAGTTACGGAGAATACAGATATCCAATAGATAACGGCTGGTTAGGCACTTACGCTGAGGATAAGGTCAAGGCGTATTTCAGGGAAGACCTGCGTGTATCCTTTAAAGAATGGGAGCCGGAGGATAGTAAAACTTCTCGTACTTGGCGGGATAAAGTCGATAGGTTCGATATAAAAGTTTCAAACCGTACCATAGATGTGAAGTGCGCAACGGAGCCCCACTACGTAGAAATAACCCCAAAGGTCGTGGTAGAAAACGAGTTCCCAAAGGACGTTTACATAGCCACAAAGTTCTTTGAAGACGGCATGCTCTACCTGATAGGTTTCTTCTGGCATAAAGACATAACCAATTACGAGACAAAGCGGTTGTACGGAACAGAGTACTACGCTGTCAAGATTTACAATGCCAGATGTATAGATGAACTGCTAAGCGATCTGAATGGATCTTGGGATGGAGCTTGAAAAGCACTTAGTACTTAACAGATACTTCCTTAATCTCTTTGGATTTAGTAGCTTTAACGAGTTAAGGGAAAAGCTTAAGGATGTGGATGAGGGTTACGATTCGCAGGGCAGGAGCTTCTTCGTCGATGCCCTAATTGGTCTGAAGGCTGAGCTGAGGGATGCTCTCCTTAGATACGATGAGGAAATAAGGGTTTACGTAGAGAGGTTGAGACGGAGCAGGAGGCAGCCACACTTCGGCCTCAAGTACTTCCAGTACATGGCTGTCCTTTTCACGGAGATATTTTTAGATAGACTTTACAACGATAAGAACGGTCTTTTAGCCGAATTAAACACCTTTGTAAGAACCCTCGACGGCGACAAGCTGGCAGGAATAAAGCCGTTTACAGAGAACGATTTGAAAAAGCTGGCCTTCTGGATGGCCACTGGGAGCGGTAAAACCCTCATAATGCATATAAACTACTGGCAGATACTTAAATACTCAAAAAACAACTGGGACAACGTAATACTGATAACTCCGAACGAAGGCTTATCGAAACAGCATTACGAGGAATTACGGCTAAGCGGGATACCCTGCAAGCTGTACGAGGGGAACGTAGATAATCTGAAATCAAGGCAAGGGGAGGTCCTAGTAATAGACATACACAAGCTCACCGAGGAGAAGAAAGGTGGGGGTGTGAGCGTAGATATCTCATTCTTCGAGGGCAAAAACCTTGTGTTTATAGATGAGGGGCACAAAGGGCAGAGGTCCGAGGAGCAGAAATGGAAGAGGCTGAGAGAGGAGATGGGTAAGAACGGATTTCTATTCGAGTATTCAGCCACCTTCGGGCAGGTTATAGGTAAGAACAGGGACTTACTTGAGGAGTACTCCAAAGCTATAATCTTCGATTATTCGTACAAGTACTTCTACACGGACGGCTATGGCAAGGATTTTTACGTTTACAACATAAAGGAGGAAGCCTATACAGAAACCCAGAGAGACCTTCTGCTCACAGCGGGGCTGCTCTCATTCTACGAACAGCTGGAGATATTCGAAAAACACAAAGATGAACTCAGGGAGTACAGCGTCGAAAAGCCTCTGTGGGTATTCGTAGGCAGCAAGGTTACTGGCAAGGGCATCAACTCGGACATAGTAAGGGTTTTAAAGTTTCTGGATCGTATAATTGAGGATGAAGGCTACCTTAATAAGAATATCGAGAAGATAATAAAAGGAGAATCTGGTTTAACAGACAGCACCGGAGATGACATATTCAAAGATAGGTTCGAACTCATCAGGGATCTCGACAGCAGTGCAATAGCAGAGAACATTTACCGAAGGGTGTTCGGTGGTAGGGGACATCTGGAGCTTTACGAGATCAAAAATTCCGATGGGGAGATAGGCCTGAAAGTATCCACGGGCAGGGATTACTTCGGTGTGATCAACGTGGGAGATGTAAGATCGTTGAAGAACTTACTCTCAGATTTAGGTATAGTGGTTAAAGAGGATCATATCAGTGGATCGTTATTCTTCAATATAAACGAGGAGAGCTCGCCCATAAACATACTGATCGGTTCAAAGAAGTTCGTCGAGGGTTGGAACTCGTGGAGAGTGTCGGCCATGTGCCTGATCAATATGGGAAAGGGTGAAGGGCCTCAGATCATACAGCTCTTCGGAAGAGGTGTTAGGCTGAGAGGGAGGAACCACTCCCTGAAAAGGGAAGAGAATCCAGACTACAAGCTAAGGGTATTGCAAACGCTGTTTATCCTTGGATTGAATGCAGATTACATAAACGCCTTCTTGGCAGCCATAGAAAAAGAGGAGGTGAGTTACGAGGAGGTGGTGATTCCGATTAAGTTCAACAGACCAGAAGACTGGGAGGGCAAAATTTTCATCATAAAGACAAGGGATGACTTTAACTTCCTAAACCACACTTTCAAGCTCGCCCTGGATATGAACATACTGAGAAAGCTCAAAATAGACCTCAGACCGAGGGTAAAAGTCGCGCACGGACTGAAGGTTGGCAGGGCCGGGACGGCGGTGGAGGGTCCCGTAGAAATTCCCATAGAGTACTTCAGGCTTATCGACTGGGATTCCATATATTCCGAGCTTATGAGCTATAAAAACACTATGGGTATGTATAACCTAATACTTGATCCCGATGTGATAAGACAGGTAGCTGAATCGCGTGAATACAGGATATTTATAAACGAATCGGAGGGAATGCAGATTGAGAACAACAACGGGCGGCAAGCTGTAAAAATCAA
>JALWEK010000095.1:7770-9436 GCA_027014185.1 Aquificaceae bacterium | reverse complement strand
CGTTCGAGGGCGTGAAAAAGTTCAACGAGATCATGCTGAGGCTTATAACCGATTACATACAAAAGTTTTACAGGAAAGAAGAAAGGCGAAAAGCTGCGGATCATTTAGAGTTAGTGCCGCTAACAGTAGATGACCCCGCTTCTATGTATCCCCAAGGTAAGAGGATAGTGCTCAGAATACCGAAGAGCCTGACAGATTATATAGAGGAGATCAGGAGACAACTTGAAGAGTACGAGCCACAGAGCGGCAAGATACCAGAGACGTGGAGCAGATGGAGCTCTTTCGTTATCAGCTTTGACAAGCA
Source organism: Aquificaceae bacterium (assembly GCA_027014185.1). Lineage (GTDB taxonomy): Bacteria > Aquificota > Aquificia > Aquificales > Aquificaceae > Hydrogenivirga. The sequence continues at coordinate 9,132 of JALWEK010000095.1, read as the reverse complement.
TCTCTATACTCCTTTGGTAATCTGGAGTAGGGATAAAGAGGAAATAAAATCGACACCGGAAAGGCTCAACAGAGGCGAGACATCTTTCGTGAAGGATCTCCGAAACTTTCTGGATGAGAATAAAAACTTGCTTGAAAGCAGGGATGTATTCCTGCTCAGACATCTCTCAGGAAGGGGAATGGACTTCCTTATCAACTCTGGGTTTTATCCCGATTTTATCTTATGGGTTAAAAACAAGAACAGGCAAAATATGGTCTTTATAGATATAAAGGGAATTAGAAATCTCGGCAGTTTCGACGACGACAAGGTTAGGTTCTGCACGACGTACGTTAAGGATATAAACAAGCGGCTGTGTGTAGAGCTTGAGAAAGGAGATAAAGACTTTGATATTCAGCTGGACGCCTTCGTCTTATCTATATCTTCCTACGAAGATGTAAGGTCAACATTCGGCGAAGGCAACCATACCAGAGAAGACTTTGAGAGGCACAACATAGTATTCCAAGAAGATCCAGAATACCTGAACAAGATCTTTAAAAAAGTAGGCGTGTTATAAAGAGAAATATCCCGACAGTCGTCCGTGGGCTGGGCGGGATTCGAACCCGCGACCTGCGGATTAAGAGTCCGCTGCTCTGCCGGCTGAGCTACCAGCCCTTTCTTTTTAATATATTGAGCCTAACCCTTTCCTTCAAAGAGCCTAGAGACCCTATTACGGAAAGATCGAGAGCCTTTCCCGGCAAGAGGAGTTTGAAGCCACCTATGAGCCTTCTTCTCTCAACCCTTCCTATGCTGAAGCCGAGCCGTTCGATCTCTCTTTTGAGGTTCTCAACGAGCTCACCCTCGATGTTTACATCCACTTCCAGAGTGCAGACCCTCTCCTCGTAGGTTCTAAACCTCTTCTCCTCGGTGGCCAGTAGTGTGGAGACTATGTCCTCTATCTCGCCCGTTATCTTCTCCTGCCTGAGTTTATTAACGAGACGTTTGTAAGATCTGAGCTTTTTGTCTATGTTCTCGAGTATGCGAGATATGGTTCTGTACCTGGCGAAGTTTATCGATGTGAAGTGCTCCAGAAAGACTTCCCGCATGAAGAAGTTCAGATACAGCTCGAGCAACTCCCTCACCAGCTCATCTTCAGGGACCTCTATATTGAGGACATCCTCTTTTGAGTATCGCTTCCGTATATCGGCCGGGAGGAACCTTGTTACTATAGGTCTATACCTTCCCCTCTCAACGGTCCTTACGGGTTGTAATCTTAGGACCTCCTCGAACTTCGGGTAGAAGAAAGGGCTCTCCTCGAGCAGGGCTTCCCTCTTTTCCCTCTCCTCTATCTCCATGAACTCTCCCGCCTCAACCTCGGGACTCTGG
>JALWEK010000095.1:0-7760 GCA_027014185.1 Aquificaceae bacterium | reverse complement strand
CTTCCTTATCTCACCTACAACCTCCCAGTTCACGTCCTTCGTGAGAACATCCTCAAAGATAACCGCCCCCTTCTTCACCAGCCCGATCGATGCCCCTCTCCTACCCGCTATGAACAGGTTTATCTCTCTGTCCCTTTTGTACTCCATAAACTTTTCCATGAACCTTATGGTTCTCGTGATGAAGTCTCCAACGTAGCCCCTGTCCGAGGTAAGTACAAGCAGGTCGATCCTCCTCTCATCTCTAATCTGGAGGAGATCCGTCCTAACGCCGGGGTACAGGGCGTAGAGATGTTCTAAAACCTCCTGGAGTCTGAGGAAGTATGGGAGCTGCGCTCCTACAATCGAGCTGTACTTCCTGTACCTGTTTACAGCTATGACTTCCCAAACGTTTAGGGTGCTCCTCAGGGCCTGAAGTGTTCTTATTTTCTCTCTTATACCCACCTACCTACAGATTACATCTTTCCAGTAGGTCGGCGAGCTTTCTTAAAGCCCTTCCCCTGTGAGATATTCTGTCCTTCTCCTCAGGTTCCAGCTCCGCCATGGTTCTGTCGTAGCCCTCGGGTTTAAAGACCGGATCGTAACCAAAACCTCCGGAGCCCCTCGGGGATTCGACTATCTCTCCCCTGCACTCCCCGGAGGCAAAGAGGCCTCTATCCTGAAAGTATAGAACTACGAAGGCAACGAATTTTGCCTCTCTGTTCTCTATTCCCTCCAGGAGTCTGAGTAGCTTTCTTACGTTAGCCTTGTCTATGGAGCCTTTGAGTTCCTCCCTTCCACCGAACTCCAAGGAGTAAAACCTGCTGGAGAAGACGCCTGGATAGCCTTCGAGTGCTTCCACGACCAGACCTGAATCGTCCGCTAGGGCCGGAAGCCCGAACCTGTCGTGGTAGGCCTTTGCCTTTAGGTAGGCGTTTTCCAAGAAGGTGCTTCCGGTCTCCTCAACCTCCAGTTTTTCAGGGGGTTCCACAACTTCGTACCCGAGAGGACTCAGGATCCTCTCTATCTCCCTTAGCTTTCCGGGGTTGGTGGTGGCTACAAGGATCTTCATCTCTTCCAGAGACTCTTTATCTTCGCCCAGAAGCCCACCTCCTCGTAGAGAGCGGGCTTTTCCTCGTAGGTGAAGCGGTCTATAAAGTTGTCCAGTAGTATGAATCTGTCACATGCCTTCCTCAGGTTGTAGGAGCTCGTCTTCTTAAAGGTGGCGTTCTCCACCCTCTTTCCTATCCTCTGGATCTCCTCGACCGTGTAGATGAAATCGCTATCCCCACTCACCAGTATGGCGGTGTCGTAAGCGTCCTGGAAAGCCAGGGAGAGCATATCCGTAGCGAGCATTATGTCCACTTCCTTCTCTATAAACTCTCCCGAGGGCAACTTCCTGAGTTTGGCGAGCTTAACTTTGATGCCCGAGAGGGCGAGCTCATCGAGAAATCTTTTCTGGCGTACCAAGCTCTCCCACTCGGGCGTTCCCTTCTTGACATCCCTGTCCTGGGGAACGGCCGTGTAGAAGTACGTCCTCACGAGCCTCCTGCTCTCCCTGAGGAACTCCACGAGCCTTGTATAGTCTATCTTTATGTTGAGATACCTTATCCCGTGGAAAAGGTTAGAGCCATCGATGAAGATCATCAACCTCTCTTCGTTCATAGGCGAAATCTAAGGAAGGCGGCGAGCCCGTCTACCTTCTTCTGAAGCTCCCTGTCCACTATAACCTCAACGCTCGCCTTCTGCTCGAGAGCCTCCTCTATGACCTCATCCACTATGTCCTCCACCTCAAGGGGTTCCTCGCCCTCAAGGGGACATTCCGGCTTCAGGAAGACCAGATGTGTCTCGGGACAGAGGTATCCGGGCTTTTCGAAGTCCTCAGGTATGAGAACGGTCCTCACGTTCCCTATCGAGAGCATCTCCAGAACCCTTGAGGTTCCGTTTACAGCAAGCCCCTTGCCTATAAGCTCGTCGAGTTCGGATACAAGTTCGCGCTCCTGCTCCCTGTCCTTTTCCCAGAGGAGGTTCAGAACCTTATCCCTTACCTCGTGAGGCTTGGCCTCCGCGGGGTTTACCTCTATGTAGCCTACCAGCCTCTCCTTAAGGTACGCGTGGAGATGGTTCTCTATCTCTCTGAGGCCTTCCTCTATAAAGCCTCCCACAACGAGCTTATCGAATTTGTTGGCCTTCCAGTCCTCGAATGCGGCGTCCGCAGCGAGCTTGAGAACCCTGTGCCACTCCTCCTGTATCCTCATGTGGAAGCGCCACTCGCCGTATGAGTGCTGGACCATATTGGGAGCCGCCCCTCGAGAGGGCATCTTGAGCTGGAATGTTCCCTCAGCCCCCTTCAGAGCACTACCACCGCTGTGGAACCTGTGGGCACGCGTGGCGAGGGGTTCCAGGAAATCAACGCTCTCCGTTATGGTCTCTATATCCATCAGGAAGTACCTGATGTGCTTCCTGTCCACGAGAAGGACGCCAACCCTTCCGAACTCCTCGTCTATGGCGGCTATCTCCCTTATAAGGGGATCCGGAGCGACCATCAGCCTGCTTCTGTAAACGTACGGGAGCTTAACCACTTCGAAAAGCCCCTCTTTTGAGCAGGAGAATACAGCTATACCCCTGCATCCCTCGAGGTTCTTGGGCTCCGATAGAAACTCTCCTATTACCTCGAAGTCTCTCTCGAGGGACTCCAGCACATCCTTCGAAAGCTCCCTCCTACCAAGCTCGGCCTTCTTCTCCTTTACCATGTCCTTGTATATCCTCAGGTACTTGTTGTCCTGTCTCTCCTCAGGCCTCAGATGCAGGTACAGGGATGTGACGAGTGCCCCCTCTGGTCTGAAGCTGGCGAGTTTCTCCAACGTATCTCTTAAGCTTGCCATCAACTTCCTCCTGTGAGTTCGCTTGTGTCGTTTAATCTATTTTACTCAAAACGTTCTTTATGTAGCGCTCCTTCTCCTTATCGTCCTCAGAGCCGAGGAGACCCACAACCTCCCAGGAACCGTTCCGTCTTCTGAGATAAACCCTCCCGCCAGAGAAACGGAGTTTGTATATGTTTGGAACTGTCGCCAGGGGTTCTACGTTCTCCTGACCCTCCCTCTGGGAAAACCTAATAAGCTCCTTGAGAAAGAGCTTCTTTTTCTGGGCAGGGAGCTTTGTAAACTCTTCCACGGCCCTGTCTGTGAATTTAAGATCGAGCAGCTCCTCCAAGATCTCCCGGTAGGCTTCTTTTATATCCTTTCCCTTCGATCTCATCTCGATCTCCATCTTCCCGAGCTCTATGTTCAGCTCCTCCAGCTTTCTCCTGAGGTTTTCGTTCTCCTCCTTCAGCCTCTCGTTCTCGTCCGCGTAAACGTCCACGAGCTCCTGTAGTCCTATAATCTCCTTCACGAGCCTCTTCCTCTCCCTTCTCAAGCTTGAGAGCTCGCCCTTGCTTCCCACAGGCTCGGCATCCTCCTTAACCATCTCGAGCAGCTGGAACAGTTTTCTGTTGGTCTCCAGCAGCCTGCTCTCCTTTTCCTTGTACTCCTTTAGCTCGTCCTGGAGCTTTCTGAGCCTATCCTCGAGCTCTTTGGGAACCTCTTCCTTTCTATCCTCCCTCTCCTTCTCGAGCTTCTCTATCTCGCTTTTCAGCATCCTCAGGTGTACCTCGACCCTTTCCCTCTCTCTCCTGACCCTGTCTATCTCCGCTAGGAGCTCTTCCCTCTCCTTCTCTATGCTCTTTATCTCCCTCTCAGTCGGAGACTCGAACAGGACAACGAGGGCGAAGGTGAATATCACTGGCGGTAGATCCCTAACAACTATGGTAAGGTCCTCAAAGTAAACGCTCAGGGCTACTATCTGGAAGAAGAAGAGGTATCCTATCCACTGAACGGCCCTGTGCCTCTCCCCAAAGAGCCAGCTTATGTAGAGAACAGAGTTGTAGGCAAAGACCAGGACCACGTGGTACGGGTTCTCCGGAAAGAGGGGGACAGGGGAGAGGTCGAACTTAGTTATGTACCACAGGAGGAAGTTGTAGGAGATTATAAGAAAAAGGAGGGTCAAGGCTTCCCGCATGAAGTAAAATTTAAACCCATGAAAAGGATTTTAATACTCTTAGAGGAGCTGGTGGAGGACGTAGAGTTCATATACCCCTACCTGAGGTTCAAGGAGGAAGGTTTCGACGTTATCTCCGCTGCCCCTAAGCAGGGGGAGTACAGGGGTAAGAGGGGTATGACCTTCAGGCCGGATGTGCCCCTGAAGGAGGTTGTTCACGATACCTTCGACTGCGTCTTCATACCTGGAGGGTACGCCCCGGACAAGCTCAGAAGATACACAGAGGTTCTATCCCTCGTGAGAAGGCATTACGAGGAGGGGAAGCTCGTCTGTGCAGTCTGCCACGGGCCTTGGGTACTTATATCGGCAAAGATAGTTGAGGGAAGGAGGGTGACAGGGTTCTTCGCCATAAAGGACGACCTCGAAAATGCCGGCGCCCTTTACACGGGAGAACCGGTGGAGGCGGACAAGAACCTCATCACTGCAACAGATCCCCAGTCCATGCTTCAGATGATCAAGGTCGTGATCTCCAAACTCTCCAAAGGGGAAGAGGTCAGGAAGTGATCCCCCTTATCCCGATCCTCCTTCTCCTTTCCCTGTCGTACTCTAAGGATCTCGCCCTGGTGAGCGTTTATCCCTTCTACGATGTGGTCAAGCATATAGGAGGGTCCAGGTTCGATACGGAGGTCCTGATACCCCCGAAGGCCGATTACCATCACTACGAGCTCTCTGTCAGCGATATACTCAAGGTGTCCAAGGCCGAGATAGTTTTCGTAAGCGGGGTGCCCCTCGGCGGATGGGAACGAAAGATCGAGGAGATCTCCAAAGGGAAGGTGGTCAGGCTTTCAGAAGGTATGGAGCTCATCAGGATGGGAGGTATCGGCGTGGACCCTCATATCTGGCTATCCCCGAAAAGGATGGTTAGCGTAGCGAAGAAGGCCTACGAGGGGTTTGTAAGCGTAGATCTGGAAGGGAAGGAAACCTTAAGGAGAAACCTACGGGAGGTTTTAGAGAAGCTCGAGGATCTGGACAGGCTCTACTCCTCTACCCTCGCCCGATGTAGGGTGAGGGTCCTTCCCGTGGTTCATCCTGCCCTGGGCTACCTTGCCAGAGACTACGGACTTGAGCAGGTTTACCTGTCCGGAGGACACGTCCACGGAGGGATATCTCCCAAGGAGATGCTCAGGTTCGTAAAGGAGATAGAAGGTAGGGGACTTGACTTCGTCCTTACGATCTACGGACAGCCCTCGAAGATAGCCAATATCCTGAGGAGCGAGTACGGAATAAAGACTTACGAGATAAACGTGAAGATAATCCCTATGGATGGGAAGGCGGATTACTTCAGCATAATGGAGTACAACCTCTCCGTTCTGAGGGAAGCCCTTAGATGTATGTGATAGAGATAGAAGACCTTTACTTCTCCTACGACGGTAAGGTCAACGTCCTGGAGGGTGTGAACCTCAAGATAGGTAAGGGTGAGTTCGTCGGCATAGTGGGTCCCAACGGAGCGGGAAAGACGACCCTCTTCAAGATAATACTGGGCTTTTTAAAGCCCACGGCGGGTAAGGTCAGACTGTTCGGTAAGGAGATAAGGTATTTCAAGGAGTGGCATAGGATAGGCTACGTTCCCCAGAGGCTCGGTGTGGAGCAAAACTTCCCGGCTACGGTGGAGGAGCTCCTCGGATCGGTGACCACAGAAGAGAGGATCAGGGAGATTGCCTCTTACCTTCACATAGACCTCTTCATGAACAGACAGTTTCTGAAGCTCTCCGGAGGCCAGCAACAGCTCGTTCTCCTCGGGATGGCCCTAGCCTCGGATCCTGAGCTCCTACTCTTAGATGAGCCTACCGCAGGACTCGACCTTCACTCCCAGATGCACATAACAGAGATCCTGAGGGACCTCTCTGCCAACGAGGGCAAGACCGTAGTTATGATCTCACACGATATAGGTATGGTTATGAAGAACGTGGACAGGGTCGTATGCCTCAACAGGTACGTGTGCTACTTCGGTGATCCGGAAGGGGCCGTTGAACCCATAGAGGACATATTCGGTATAGGGAGGAGTTTGAAGGATGGAGCTCCTTAGCTACGACTTTGTCCAGAGGGGGATCCTTACAGGTCTTATGGTGGGCGTGGCCTCGGCGATCGCAGGAGTCTTTCTCATACTCAGAAGGATGGCCTTCCTGGGGGCTGGCCTATCCCACGCGGCTTTCGGCGGCATAGCGATAAGCATGCTCCTTGGAGTAGATCCGTTTATATTAACGGCCCTGTTTACCCTGCTGGTGGGGAACATCGTCCAGCTGATAACCTCTAACCGGAGGGTACCGGGAGATGCAGCGATAGCCCTCGTCTTCTCGGGAGGGGTGGCACTGGCGGTTCTCGTGCTCGGGGTAGCTAAGGGGTTCAGCGAATACCTCTTCGGCTGTCTCTTCGGCAACATACTCATGGTAACGAGATCCGAGCTTATACTGGTGTCGATATCCTTCTTCTTGGTCTTACTTTTCTTCGCCATCTTCTACAGGAAACTGGTCCTGCTTACTTTCAGTGAAGAGATAGCTAAGCTGAGGGACGTGAAGATAGGGTTGATGAACCACATGCTCGTCTCGGTGGCCTCCCTGGTGATAGTCCTCTCGATAAAGGCCGTGGGGATAATACTCGCTTCCTCTATGATAGTTGTACCTGCATTAACAGCACTGCTTATAGCAAGCTCCTTTAGAAGTGCCGTGGTAATCTCAGCCTTGGTTTCGGCCTTCTCGGTTATCCTCGGTATAGCCCTCGCTTTTTATTACGACCTCCCCCCGAGCGGAGCCATAGTCGGGGGAATGATTGCTGTATTCGGAGCCGCCTTTCTTAAGAAGGTCCTGAGCTCTTAGTGTTGAGCTCCTCCAGGACCGTGGGCGTGCCTGTGGAGTATCTCGTCAGGGGTAGCTTCCCTAACGTCTAGTATCTCAACCTCAAACAGCAGGTCCTTACCCGCAAGGGGATGGTTCATATCCACAGTTACCGTCTGCTCGTCGAAATCAACCACCACCATGTTTATAACCCTTCCCTCGGGTGTCTGGGCCTGGAGCGGAAGACCTTTCTCTAGAGGAACGTTCTGGAAGTATTCCCTCGGAGCCTTCTGGATGAGCTCTGGGTTTCTGGGACCGTAGGCCTCCTCCGCCGGAACCTCGATCTCCCTTACCTCTCCCGAGGTCATCCCTATCATCCTACTTTCAAGGCCCGGGATTATCTCTCCGGCTCCTACGAGGAACGTTACGGGCTGCCCGCCCTCTCTGCTCGACTCGATTACGCTTCCAGTCTCCTTATCCTTCAGTGTGTAATGGAAGGAGACGACGGTGTTCTTCTCGACTGATTGTGACATGCTAAAACTCCTTTAAAGTTTGGTTTCGTTCAATTTAGGGTTAATACGAGGTCTGTCAAGCTTTAAATTTAAATAGCCATGAAGATAAGGGTCCTCACTGGCGCGGGCATATCTGCGGAGAGCGGTATTCCCACCTTCAGGGGCAAGGACGGTCTCTGGAACAAGTACGATCCGATGGAGCTCGCAACCCCGGAGGCATTCAGGAAGGATCCAAGGCTGGTGTGGGAGTGGTACGACTGGAGGAGACAACTGATAGCCAGAGCAGAGCCTAACGAAGGGCACAGGATAATCGCAGAGATGGAGAAGAAGTTTTCCGACTTCTGGCTGATAACCCAGAACGTGGACGGCCTACATCAGAGGGCGGGATCGAAGAATGTGATAG
>JALWEK010000094.1 GCA_027014185.1 Aquificaceae bacterium | reverse complement strand
GTCTATCTATGCTCTCCTTGGGGTAAGTCCCCCTTATGTTGGATATTAACCCGATGAGCTCCTCGGGGGTCAGGTTCTCCGGAAAGCTCGGCTCCTGGGGCATGTATCCGATGAACCTCTTGTAATCGTAGCCTTCGCTCACATTCTTACCCTTCACCTTTATCTCTCCCCTGCTTGGGATCACGAGACCCAGTATGCACTTGAGAAGTGTCGTCTTCCCCGAGGCGTTCGGGCCTAAGATAGCTGTTATCTCTCCGGAGTTTATATCGAGGTCTATGCCCTTCAGAACCCTGTTCTTCCCGTAGCTCTTCTCTAACCCTCTTATCTCTATCTGTGCCAATCTACCTTCCTCATCAGGGGTTTGTTGTCGGCAACGGATACGGAGATTATAGCCGGGATAGTCTCCTCAACCACGTTCAGGATCTCCACGAAGAAGCTCTTCAGCAGTATTATGGCGGAGGGGTTGTTCTCAACTATGTAAGAGAAGAGCTTTACGGGTCTGTAGGGAACGTCCCCCACCCCGTCCCTGTTCAGGTCGTAACCTCTGTAGTAGCTCCAGTAGTTTTCTTCAATTCTGTTCGGGTTCATCGTGCTGTTGGTTGCGACGTCGAAGGTGTTACCCAGGAAGTTGTTTCTCCTTATCAGGTTGTTCCAGGAGTTGGCCCATATCCTCAGGGCCCAGCCGTTCTCTACAAAGTCGTTCTCCTCTATTTTCGTTCTTTGGCACTCGTCCATCAGTATCCCTGCGGTGTTCCGGACGAAGATGTTGTGTCTGACCACGCTGTCGTCTATCGCCTTGAGGAGGAGCCCGTAGGAGGATCCTCCCCAGTTCTCCTCGAACCTGTTCCCCTCCATGATGACCTTCTTGGTGTACATGACCGCAACGCCGACCCCGTTGTTCCTGAAGGTGTTGTTCACGTATCTGTCGCGGTGGGAGAACATGAAGTGGAGCCCGTACCTCCAGTTCCCCTCAGAAACGTTTTTCTCTATAAGGCTGTCCTCCACGAACTCGAAGTATATCCCGTCCCTGTGTCCCGTTATGTAGTTTCCCTTAACCACGACGTTCCTCGCTTGCCAGATGTGTATGCCGTTTCCGGAGTATGCTTCCCCAACCCTGAAGGGCCCCCTTATCCTGTTGCCCTCCACCCTGCAGTTTTCGACGTTCGCAAGGAATATGGCCCAGAAGTTGTTCTCCAGGATGTTGTTTCTGATAACGCATCCCTTTAAGTTCTCCACCTTTATACCTGCTATGTCCTCTATGTCGCTCCTGCCGGAGTTCACTATCCTGAAGCCTTCTACCACTACGTTGTCCGCCTCTACCTTTAGAACCTCGTACTTACCCTCTCCGTCGAGGATGGGCCTGTCCTCCCCGACGAGTCTTATACTCCTCCTTATCACCAGGGCCCCCTCCCTGTAAACCCCTCCCTTCACCAGCACCGTATCACCGTCCGAGGCCATCTCGAGGGCCTTCTTTACGCTCTTTAAAGGGCAGCTTGGACACACCTCGTAGGTAGCACCGAAAGTGATACCTGCCAGAACCAGCAGTATGGCGTGTATCAGCGCGCCCCTGATAGCCTGTCCTTCCATTTCTCTCCTACGTACCTGAGGATCTCCTCCCAGGTGAGTATCTTACCTCCGAAGTTTCTGAAGGCGGTTTTCAGATCCTCCTCACTCTCGTAAGCGGATATGTTAAGCCCCATGGGGCTTCTCAACCTGTCGCTCACGAGGAATTTTGCCTTCTCTACCCTGATGAGCCTGCCCTTGTGGGCGAAGTCCGAAACCCACATGGCGAGGATCTCTTCCTTCGAAACCCTGCCGCTGAGGACGAAGGCTGCCAAACACTCTATCGAGTCGAACTTGTAAACCTTACCCTTTTTAGTTTTTAGCTCCGCGGCGAACCCGGCGTCCGCTATTATCATCCTACAGAACTCGCAGGAGTCTCTTCCGTACTCTATGGGCTCCGGCGTAGGTCTGGTCTCACAGGCGATCGTTAAAAAAAGGAGGGGCAGAAGGAGCAGAAGGGCTCTCATGCCTCTGCCGCCCGGTAAGAAGGTGCGGGGGTAAGCTTGCTTACCAAGAAGGCCAGCACTCCCAGAACTAGAGATGCCAGTGCTATGTAGGTCCCGACGTCCGGCCAGGAGCAGGCCTGCATGTTTAGGAGGGTCTTACAGCCTATCAGAGGAGGCTGGTATGCGAGGCCGGGTATCTTCAGAGGAGCGTTGGGATCGAGGTTGTGCCCGTAATCGTACTCCCACCGGTAGAAGTCCAGTATGCCCAGCACTCCGAACACTATAAAGAGAACCACCCAGGCGGTTAGAACCTTCCTGCTCCCCGTGATGGCTCCGAATAGTCCGAAGAGGATGAAGAAGCCGAAGACAAAGGGCATTATCTTCAGCTCGGGGATCTTCTCAGGCTCTATAAACTTCATGCCTATGTAGTGGTTCAGCAGGTTGATGTTGTATAGGTCGTGGGGCTTCTCACCCGTTATGTCGTTCACCCATATCAGCATCCCTAGACCTTCAGGATACTGAGGGGCCTCGAGCTTTATCTTCCAGAGGGGGACGAAAAATACTCCTATGAGAAGTAAAGAAGCGAGGGCGAGGAGCCCTCGGGAAAGGATGTTCATCTCACAACCTCCTGATTAATCAGCACACTTCCTCTTGTTTCCGGTTCCCCAGCAGAGCTTGACGTTGCTGTTCCTGGGGGAAACCCTTACGTATCCCTGCATCTCCTGGTGCAGGGCGGAGCAGAAGTCAGTGCAGTAGAAGGGATACACGCCGGGCTTCTCGGGCTTCCACTTGAGGGTTAGGGTCTCCCCGGGCATGATCAGCACGTTGGGCACGTCGGCCCCGAACATGGCGAACCCGTGGGGTATGTCCCAGTCCTGCTCTATGTTGGTAACGTGGAAGTAAACGGTGTCTCCGACCTTTATACCTTCTATGTTGTCGGGTGTGAAGTGAGACCTGATGGCGGTCATGTAGATGTGAACCTCGTTACCCTTCCTGACTACCCCTTTCTTGATTGCCTCGTCCTCGGACTTTACGGCGTAGGGGTGCTTATTTTTGCCAAGGTCGTATATCTTCTTCTGGTGCTTGACGACGAGATCTGCGGGTATCATCTGGGCGTAGTGGGGCTCTCCGTGGGTGGGGAAGTCGAGGAGCATCTTCATCTTCTTACCGGATATGTCTATCAGCTGGGCCGCGTGGGGTAGCTCGGGACCTGTGGGGAGGTACCTGTCCTTGGTTATCTTGTTCATCGCTATGAGGTACTTACCCCATGGCTTTGCCGAGTCTCCTCCCGGTATGACGAGGTGACCAATGGAGTAATAGACGGGTATCCTGTCGAGAACCTTACACTCCTTCGGGGAGTACTTGACGACCTCAGAGGATATGAAGCAGGAGACGTATGCGTAGCCTTTGTCGTCGAACTCGGTGTGGAGCGGCCCGAGACAGATGTTCTTCACCTCACAGTGATTGACGGCCTCGTACTTGAGTATGGGTATCCCTTCGATCTCTCCGGCGAACTGCTTGTTCTTTATAGCGTTGATCATCTTGGAGAAGGAGTGTATTGGCTGGTTCACCGAGAGCTTACCGCCACCTATTATGTACTCGCCGTCCGGAGAAACGTCCACACCGTGTGGGGATTTGGGCGTGGGAAGGTAATAAGCTACTCCCGGACAGTCCTTGGGAAGGAGGACCGTTACGCTCGTCTTCTTTTCCGCCTTGGCTATCCCTGTACTGGGATCGACGTAGTTGTGGTAATAGATGGCCTTCATCTTCTTGCCTTTGCCTTCGGCAAGGCACTCTTCGGCCCTCTTCCAGTGCTGGGCGAGTATGAAGTCCTTATCCTTCTTAGACGCGTTTATCTCCAGGGGCGTGTGGGCCTGCTA
>JALWEK010000093.1 GCA_027014185.1 Aquificaceae bacterium | reverse complement strand
CTTATGTTGTACTTAGAGAGTATCTCCTTAACGCTCGATGGGGCTATCTCCCCCTCCTCGAGGAGCCTCACCACGTCCTTTACCACCCTGTTCTCGGGGTATACGAACTTCGAGGGGTCGAGCTTCTTAGCCTCGTCGATTACCTCCTTCACGACCTCGAGGGTGGGTTCAGCCTTTCTTACATCGTCGGCGAGCTTCGCCCCCTCCCTGGCGAGGTTTTTTGTCACGTCATCGGCGAGCTTAGGGGCTTCCTCCGTGAGGACCTTCACAACATCGTCCGACAGCCCGGAGGCTTCCTTCTCGACCACCCCCACAACCTCGTCGGTCTTGTCTATCAGCTTCGCTTCTCTCCGGGCGAGTTTGGTAGCATCGTCGAGCTTCGACACGTACCTGAGCCTCCCCGCCAGGGCCCCGGGGAGGAGAAAGTCCCCGGCGAGCTTTGCTATCTCCCCCGCCGTCTCCGAGCCCGTTATCCCGGCCACGGGCCTCTTTATGCCCGCCTCCGTCAAAGCCGTGAGCGGAGAGAAAAGACCCTGAACGAGCCCGCCTATAAGCTTCAGAGGGGAGGAGAGAGAAGGCTTCGTTACGGCCTCCTTTATCCTCTGAGCTCCCTCGTAGGCTTCCCTCTGCCACGTGTCCCAGAATGTCTTTGCCGTCGCCTTCCCCTCCTCGATGAACCCCTCGGCTATCTTTGAGGGTGTCTTCTCTTCCCCTACATACCTGAGGGAGGGTTCTTCCCCTACGTACCTGAGAGCCATGGTTTACCTCCTGAGATCTGGCGGTGTGTCCTCCACCCACCTGTCCCCTTCTCTGCGGTACCACTTTTCACCGTCGAACTTCCACCTGACCCCTCGATCATCCTCGTATATGCCGGGCCTGAACTCCTGAGGGAGGGTATTCCTTCTCCGGAGGAAGAGCTCGACGAGGGAGCTTCCCGAACTCATAGGCCTGAAGCCCTCCTTGAGGGCCTTCTCCACTTCCTTCCTGTTGTTCATGTCGACCGCCATAAGCTCGTCTCCCCTCTGGAATATCTTCAACCTCGGAGTCCTGCTTTTCGTTATGTTCGGCCTGAACCCCTCTTCGAGAGCCCTCTCTATGTCCTCCCTGTCTTTCTCGTTCACTATCCTCGCATTTCCCTTGCTGTCGTACCAAACCTCGTAAGAGGGGGATGGCTGTTTGGGACCGAAGATCTTGACCTGCTTCTTCCCTCCCACGTTTGTCCATACCACCGTGTAGGGGGTTTCCTCCCCTTCGGGCGTTTTTGCTCTGTAGACCACGGCCTGCCCGTTAAGGCTGAACTCTTCCGGACTTACCTCCGAGAGGATGTCCGGGTAAGCGCTCACGAGTTTAGGCCATGCCTGCTTGAGGAGGTTCCCGCTCGGGTCTGTCTTCATGGCCTTCTCTATCATCGAGAAGGCCTCCTTTATCTTGGGCTTGTTTAGCTCCTTCTCGAGTTTTCCGAGCTCAAGGAAGGCCTTGGCGTCGTCCGTGTAGCCCAACTTCATCATCGCCCTTGCGTAGTCTTCCCATCCCGGCTCTGTCCCCTTTTCCTTCCTGTACCTCTCCGCCCACCTGCGGAGCTTTATCAGCTTCATCTGCTCCTTGGCCGTGTTTATAAGGCTTTCCGTGTCGAGCCCCGAAGCCTTCAGGTAGGCTATCTTCTTGACGAGCTCGGGGTTCCTGTACACCTGAGCCACGAACTCCTCCGGGGTGAGATCGGCCTTTTCCCTGACCGTCTCCTGAACCTTCTCGAACTCAAAGGGCTTCTGGAAGATGTTGAAGGTCTCTTTGGCAGTGTCGAAAGGGAGGCCCGTGGTGTTAGGTATGCCGAGGGCCTGACCGAGGAGGCCGGCGCCGATCTGCTCCTGAGGTGTGAAGTAAGGCCTCTTTACCTGAGCTACCTCAGGGGTCAGGTTAAGGGCGAAGGGCTTGGTCTGGTTGATCTCCTTCGTGGTAGTGATCTCCTTCTGGGTGGGGAGGTTCGCTATCTCCCGGGCGAGCTGGGAGTACTCCTCAGCGAGGGCTTTCCTCCTCGCATCTTCGATTTCCTGGAGCTTCTTGAGCTTGGTCTCCCACAGAGCAAAGCTCAGGGCCTGGTTCAGCCCCCTCATAACTCCTTCCTGGAAGGGTTCCAGCCAGTAGTTTTCCCTCGAGTTCAGGTATATCACCATACTTCTACCTCCTAATGGATTAACTCCTTAGCTTTAGACTTCACGCTCGCCTGCCTCATCATCGCCTCCCTCTCTTTGAAGCTCCTGTATATCCTCTCGTCCACCTCACACAGGGCAGTACAGGTGAAGGAGAGGGAAGTCACGTAAACCTCTCTGTCCTCGTCCCATATGCTCGAGAAGTGGGACAGGGTTACGCTTAGGGGCTCGGCCGACTCCACCCACGCCACGGAAAAGGGGCGTATGACCCTCTCTTTTACGAGCTTCTTTATGAAGTCGAAGACGGGGAAGTTCCCCGCCCTGTTCACATGCTCGAGCTGGACAGGGCTGAGGCTCACAACCTTCTCGAGGGTGTCTATGTTGAAGAGATCCTCCATGTCGTCCCAGAAGACGGGGATGTGATCGACCACCTCCACAGATACCACGCCCGTCAGGACGGCGCTTTTGATGGTGAAGGGGTTGAGCGCCTGTGCGTGTTCTTTCTCGACTACGACAGCATAGTCTAAGGGCTCTAAATAGAACTCGCTGAGGATCTTTTCTATCCCCTCCATGATCCTCCCCAGGGGCTACATTTAAAATTTAAAGCTTTATGACTGACCCGTCAATCAGAATTTTTAAAGGCAGGTCAGAGACTTGGGAAGGGGGTTTAAAGCTCTTTCTCGGCTTCTTCGAGGAGCCTCTTCCACTTCTTAGGAAGGGAGCTCTTAAGGTTTTCAAGTTTCTGAAGGTCTATGGCTTCTTTTAGAGTCAAGGCCTGTTCTATGTCCTTAAGCCTTTTGTGCTCTTCTCTCCTCCTTCTGGAGATTACGAGCTTGTGTATGTAAAACCTCTCAGGAGCCGGAAGGGGAACGCCCTCTACCTCTATCTTCTCGGGAAGTAAGTAGTCTATAAAGTAAAGGGGCACAGCGTATATACCGAGCTCCTTTATGTGGACAGATTTATCTTTAGGCTTCCTCTGTTCTATGAGGAACTCAACGCTGAAGTGTTCGCCCACGTAGTTCACTTCCTCCCCTTTCAGGTTCAAAAGAAAGCCTCTCTCTTTCAGATACTCCCCGAGGGGGTAAGGCTTGAGCTTCCTCCTCGACAAGGCAAAGACGAAGTCTATATCCTTCGTCCTTAAAGAATATCTGATGGTGTAGTGTAGGGTGTAAAAGTGCATGGCCCAGCTACCGCCGAGAACGAAATCAGCTCCAGAGTTTTTAAGTATCCCTGAGATTTCCTTTATAAACTCTTCAGGGCTCATTACCCAAGATCTTCTCAAGTTCTCTCTTCCTTAGCTTTAACCTCTTTAGCTCCTTCTCGATAGCTTTTCTCTCTTTGTACTCCCTTATATCCTTCTCGCTTGCCCTTCCCCAGTACTCGGACACTACCTTAGAACCTTCCCTCCTGTTCAGGTAAAGGTAGTAGTATTTCTTACCTTTGTAGATCTTCCTCTTGACTGTGAAGCCGTGCTTTTTCTTCAGTTCCTCCTCAAGGAGCTTGATCCTGTCCTTGATCCTCTTGAGTTCCTCAAGGAGTATTCCCTCAAGCACAGGATCTCTGAGCTTCATCGTTTTTCTCCTACATTTCTTAAAAATACTAACGTGTAGGAGAAAAACAAGTTTAATCAAGGGCTTTCTTTTTAGACACCTTCGCCTCGGCCTTAGCTTTTTTCTGGAGCCTCTTGAAGAGGGTTGGGTAGAGGTTGAAAAGGTCGGACGGGCTCATGATAACGACTACCTCCCCA
>JALWEK010000092.1 GCA_027014185.1 Aquificaceae bacterium | reverse complement strand
GTTGTAAAGGGTCTGAGAAAAGGCGAGGGAAGCGAGGATGAGTAAAAGAGCTATCATCTCCGCCTGTACATGTCCATGTTGTAATTCCCATAAGGGGCTCTAAACTCGCTGTAGCCCTTGGGAACCTCGAAGAAGCTCTTGGGAAGGTTTACTTTTTTCACAGATTTGACCACCTCAACGGTTGTACTGCCCATAATAGGGGTCTCGCTCATCACAACAGCTCCGTAATCTTTCTTTATCTTTTCGAAGGCCTTTTTCGCACCCCCCAGGAATGGAGAGATCTTGGGATCGTTCTCGATAGCCTTGAGTATGTTCTTCATGCTTATCCTGTCGGCTTCCACCAGGAGTTTACTGTCCTTAGTAAACCAGTAGTAAGTCGGGACATCACGCCCCATAACGTTCACCCTGATAATAGTCTTCCTTGCGTTCCACCTACCTACTTTTCTTCTCTCGTTGGTGGGTTCTATCTTGGGTTTGCACCTTCCCTGCCGGTCGCAATCCAGTAGCATAGTAAGACCCGCCACGAGCATTCTTCCATCAAGTTCCTGCTTAGTATAGGACTTGTTTTCATGGTTAACCGTATAGACCACTACCTTCCCCTTCTTGAAGTGCGTGATCTTCTCTCCCCTGTTCACCTGGGTCTGGGATCCCTGCTTGGGAGCGCTCTTCATGAGGTTCTGCATGAAGGGGAGCTGTCCGAGCGGATTTCCTTTGGTTACGGTCTTCTCCTCCCAGACCTCCTTCTCGTAGCCCTCTGCCCTGTAGAGTTTTACCTTCCTGTAGCTCTCGTGGAAGTTGCTCTTTGTAACTATCTCCTTCTCGATCAGTATGGCGGGCAGGGAGAAACCAAGGCCTATCAGAGTGAGTAAAAGTAAGATAAACCTCATAGCAACCCCTCCTTCTATCAGAACTCACCGAAAATTAGCTTGTTAGGATCCTCGTCCGAGAGCTTGACTCCCTTGCTCAGGATGTACTTCTCCAGATTTCCCTGGTCCTTCAGAGGCGTGAGTCTCTTCTCTCCCTCCGGGGTCTCCCACAGGACCGAGTAAGAATCCCCCTTTACCACAACGTCCGGCTCGAGCTTTTTAAAGCCCTTTCCCTCCATTACCTTCAGGAAGGTGTCCTCCTCCAGGGCGAGGACGAACAGGGGATAGTCCTTCCTGACCTCGGGCGAGTCTTCGACGGTCACGTCCAGCTTCCTGAAGACCTCGAGCATGGCCTCGGATACCGCGTCCCCAAAATCCTCCTCCGTCAGCTTCTCGTCCCCGACGAACCAGATCTGGAACTTATCTTCGTAAGAGGTCAGCTCCAGCTTGAAGTACCTCATTCTAATAATTTACCCTCCTACCAGGTAGGTCGGCACGGTTATAGGTCTCCAGGTGGGTGTGTGGGGTATCCTCTTGGATCTGCCTTCCTCGATCAGCCTCTGAACGTACGGCGGGACCGCGGGCTCTACCTCGAACTCGTAGAGGTAGTACTTCACCTTAACCCTCGGGATTACGCCGGGTGTGGTGGCTATGGGAACCTCTATGAGGGCCTCGAAGCTCGTCTCAGACTTGCCGGACCTAATAGCCTTCAAAACCTCCAGGAGGACCATGCTTCCCGCAGCGTTGCTGAGGTAGTTCTCCATCTCCCTGTTCCTCTGCTCGAGCCCTGCAGGGCTGAAGTCTGAGGGCTGTGTCTGCCTGTATCCGAAGATGTAGTTGGGATCGGAGTATATGTCCGCATGGTACCCCACGTATGTGTCGGACCAGACAACTATCGTGGGAACGTAAACGTCCCCCTGCCTGGTTTCCAGAAAGACCCACACGCAGGTCTTGGGAGGCATAGGATCTATCCCGGTAGGAGAGACGTACCCCCTGATGTTCATGGGCATAATAGGAAAGGGCATCTGGGCGTTCCTTTCGAAGCCGAGCACCTCTATGTGCCCGCAGTATTTGAAGCTCTTTAGGGGCTGTGCGAAGGTGAACACCACGAGAACAAGGATAAGAATCAACCCCATGATCACCTCCCGTATCTTAAATGATAGTCTTCCCACGGGGCCCGCGGTGTGAATCTTACCCTTTCCTGACCCTGTAGAACTTCTTCTTTCCCACCTTGACCTTGAGCTCCCCGTTCAGCTTTATGCTCTGGTAAGGGTCGGTTACCTTCTCGAAGTTCACCTTAAGGCCTCCTCCCTGGATAACCCTCCTCCCCTCGTTCTTTGAGGATACAGCCTTCAGTTTTACAAGCAGATCGAGGGCGGTTATCTCCTCCTCCGGAATCTCCACAAGGGGTGCGTCCTCGGGGAACTTTCTCTTGGAGTATGTGCTCTCGAACCACTCCCTCGCCTTTCTGGCCTCCTCCTCAGAGTGGAACCTGCTCACTATCAGCTCGGCGAGGTGCTTCTTGGCCTCCATAGGGTGCCATTCTTTTTTGAATTTCTCTATCTCCTCCTCCGTGTAGTCCGTTAGTAGCAGGTAGTAATCCCACATCAGCTCGTCCGATATGGACATGATCTTTCCGAACATGGTCTTGGGATCTTCAGCTATCCCCACATAGTTTCCGTAAGACTTGGACATCTTCCTGACCCCGTCGAGGCCCACCAGCAAGGGAAGGGTCATGCAGACCTGGGGCTCCTGACCGTACTCCCTCTGTATATCCCTCCCTATAAGGAGGTTGAACTTCTGGTCGGTACCTCCCAGCTCCACGTCCGCCTTTATGGCTACCGAGTCGTAGGCCTGAAGGAGCGGGTAGAGGAACTCGTGAATGTGTATGGGCCTCCCCTCCTTAAAGCGCTTGGAGAAGTCCTCCCTCTCGAGCATCCTTGCGACCGTATATTTGGCGGAGAGCTTTATTAGACCTTCAGTCCCAAGCTCCTGGAGCCAGGTGCTGTTGAAGACTATAGTGGTCTTCTCAGGGTCTAAGACCTTGAATACCTGGTGCTCGTAGGTTTTAGCGTTCTCAAGAACCTGCTCCTTTGTGAGGGGTGGTCTCGTCTCGCTCCTACCCGTTGGGTCCCCTATCATAGCGGTGAAGTCCCCTATGATGAAGTAGACCTCGTGCCCGAGCTGCTGGAACTGGCGGAGCTTCTGGAGGAGGACGACGTGTCCGAGGTGGAGGTCAGGGGCTGTGGGGTCAAAGCCAGCCTTCACCCTGAGAGGTCTGCCCTCCTTGAGCTTCTTGAGGAGTTCCTCCTCCTCTATGACCTCAGACGTTCCCTGCTTCAGGAGTTTCAGCTGTTCTTCGGGACTCACGGGAGAAAGATTATAACCCATAGTAGGGGAGCTCAGTAACGGGCTTCCCCGTTATCCTGAAGAGGGCGTTGGCAACAGCGGGAGCTATCGGTGGGAGTCCCGGCTCACCTATTCCTCCCATCTCCCCCTCCGAGCGAACTATGTGAACCTCTATCTCAGGCGTCTCCTCCATCTTCAGTATGGGGTAGGTGTCGTAGTTGTTGTTCACGGCGAAGCCGTCCTTAAACCTAACTCCCTCGTAGAGGAAGGCGCTCAGTCCCATGATGATACCGCTCTCCATCTGCTGGACGACGAGGTCTGGGTTCACCACGAGGGGTCCGAGGTCAACCGCGCACACAACCCGGTGGACATTGACCTTTCCACCGACCAGAGAGACCTCAGCTACCTGAGCGACATGGGTTCCAAAGGAGTAGTGGTAGGCGAGCCCGAGAGCCTGTCCCTCCTTTGGTCCCCTGTGCCAGCCTGAAGCCTCTGCCACCTTCTCTATAACTCCCTGCGCCCTCATGTGCATGCCCAGCAGTTCAAGCCTGAGCTCCACCGGGTCTCTGCCACCTAGATGGGCGAGCTGATCTATGAAAGTCTCCATTATGTAGGCGTTGTGGGTGTGGCCCACCGAGCGCCAGAACCAGACGGGGACTTTTACCTTTGACTTGACGAACTCAACGCGAAG
>JALWEK010000091.1:844-3917 GCA_027014185.1 Aquificaceae bacterium | reverse complement strand
ACGAGTGTCCCAGCGGCTCCATAATCGTCGAGGAGGAAGAATATGCCCAACAAGAAGGTTCGTATAGAGTACGACACCTGCACAGCCTGCGAGCTCTGCTACGACAGGATACCCGAAGTGTTCAAAGACAGGGGAGACGGCATAGCAGACGTTGTCCGCTACGATATAGAGGAGGACGAGGAAACTAAGTGGATGTTCGTCCCGGAGGACCTGGAGGAGGAAGTGGAGGAAGTTGCCGACGAGTGCCCCAGCGGTTCGATAATAGTTGAGGACGCCGACTAAGGTAACCTTCCTCGGAACGGCAGGCGGCAGGGTCACGACCTTCCGCCTCGTGAGGAGATCGGGCGGATTCCTTGTAGAGCTCGGAGATAAAAAGGTTCATGTGGATCCAGGCCCCGGGGCCTTTGTCTATCTGAAGGAGAAGGGTATAGACTACAGGGATATAGATCTGATCGTCCTCTCCCACATACACCTGGACCACACAGCGGACGTGAACACCCTTATCGAGGCATGCACCGACGGAGGAAAGAGGAGAGGGCTCTCCCTTGTAGCTCCCAGATCCGCGATCGAAGGCAGAGACAGAGTAGTCCTTCCATACCTCACCCGCAGACTCGATAGGGTCGAGATCCTCGAAGAAGGCAGATCGATTTACACGGACGGCATCAGGGTAAAGGCCATCATGAGACACATCCATCACGGGGCCGAAACCTACGGCTTGGAGATAGGCGAAGGGATAGTTTACCTCTCCTGCGCCAGGTACGACAAGAGGATGCTCGAGGCCTACCCAAAGAACCCCAGGCTGATGATAATCAACACGACCTTCTACAAGAGAAGACTGGGGATAGACCATCTCTCGGTGGAGGAGGTTAAGGAGCTTATAGCTGAGTGCAGGCCCGATCTGACGGTTATCACCCACTTCAGCATGGAGATGCATCAGAGGGATCCGGGCCTTGTAGCCAAAGAGCTTGAGGCGGAGCTAGGTCTGAACGTTGTGGCGGCCCACGACGGTATGGAGATAGAGCTAAAATAAGTACATGAAGGAAACCTCGCTAAGAGCTGGAGAGCTCCAGTTTGCTTACACTAAGAGGTACTTCGAGGAGTTTATCTCCTCAAGACCCAAGTTCAAAAAGAAGATGGAAGAGGTGGAGACACCCTCTCTCCTAATAGACCTGGAGGGTATAAAGAGCAGATACGTTCAGATAAGGTATCACATGCCAGAGGTAAACGTATATTACGCCGTCAAGGCCAACGACCACATAGACGTTTTAAGAGCCCTTGCAGAGGTCGGCTCCGGGTTCGAGGTCGCCTCCATACAGGAGCTTGAGAAGATCCTTTCTCTCGGTGTTCCTCCAGAGCGGGTGATATCGAGCAATCCCGTCAAGCCAACCGAGTTCGTCAAGATTGCCTACCAAAGAGGTGTAAAAAGGTTCGCGGTGGACAGCTACCCTGAGGTGGATAAGATCGCCGAAGTTGCCCCAAGGGCGAGGGTTTATGTGAGGATAGTCGTTCCCAACGAGGGAAGCGAGTGGCCCCTTTCGAGGAAGTTCGGTGTGGATGAGGAGACCGCTCTTTCTCTGCTGGAGTATGCGAAGGAGAAGGGTCTCGTTCCCGTGGGGATAACCTTCCACGTCGGATCTCAGTGCAACAATCTCAGGAACTGGTTCATAGCTATCAGGAACGCCTCGAGGCTCTGGGAAATGGCGAGGGGCAGGGGTCTGGGGCTCCAGGTTCTCAACATGGGGGGTGGTATTCCCATAAGGTACATGCAGGAGTCCCTTAAGGTAGAGGACATAGCCTACTATGTGAAGGGGCTCCTCAGAAAATACTTTTCCACGCCCCCCTACGAGCTTCAGATGGAGCCGGGAAGAGGCATAGTGGGGGATCAGGGTATTCTGGTGGCCAGGGTTATAGGGAAGGCGAGGAGGGGAGATGAGAACTGGCTTTATGTGGATACCGGCGTCTTCAACGGCCTTGCGGAAGCTTTGGGCGGGATAAGGTACCCGATTTACATCGAGCGGGAGGGGGATCTCAAGGAGTGGGTGGTCGGAGGTGTATCCTGCGATAGTATGGATGTGATAGCTAAGAATGTCTATCTGCCCGAACCGGAGGTGGGGGACAGGATCTTCTTCCTTTCTGCCGGCGCGTACACTACCGTTTACGCCTCGGAGTTCAACGGCTTCCCTAAACCCAAGGTCATAGCTCTTTGATCGAGAACCTTATTTTCTCCCCTCTCTCTTCGAGCTTCAGTTCTATAACGCCCGATATGAGCCTTATGACCTCCTTAGACTCCTCTCTTAAGAAGACCTCAAAACTCCTCTTAAGAGCCTCGACGCTTGATGCCGTGACGCTGAGTATGGTCAGTATGGGTATGTCGAAGAGCTTCCTAACCGACTGGAACGCATCCTTTATAACTATGTCGCTTATGTAGATTATCTCCGGGTGGAAAAACAGAGCCTCCTCTATACCCTCGTCGAAGCTGTCCACATCCACACCCACTTCCCTCTGAACCACTATCGAGTTGCTGTGCTTTATCAGATAGGTTATAGGCCTCTCGAGGACGTATATGAGACCCGACTCCCTGTCACATATCTCCTTAAGGAGTGAGTAAGAGAAGAGGTTGTGTATCACGTATGACTTTCCTATTATCGCGAGTATCCCGTTCGTGTTCCTGAGAACGCTGAATAGATCTTCGAGATCCTCCCTGTTCGAGACGAGCTCGTTCAGAGGTGGTATGTTGTAAGGGACCTTTACTATGCTGACCACGTAGCTCCCCCTCTGGGTAAGGTAGGTTACCCTTATCCTGCCTACCTCGGGAAGGCCGAAGGAGAAGAAGCCCTCCCTTCCGAGAGGCCCAAGGGATGTGGGTGTATGGGATCTGAGCGAAACCAATGTATCCCTTATATCTTCTGGCGAGAGTATCACGTCCATTATCTTGTTTATGGTCCTGTCCCTCCTTTCCACGGGTGAGGCCTTTGGGGCTAAGATCACCTCTGTAAACTCCCTTCTTTCGGCGAGGTAGTTCAGTATCTCAGGAGCTATGTTCATACTTCAATATGATAAACCTGGCCGGACA
>JALWEK010000091.1:0-834 GCA_027014185.1 Aquificaceae bacterium | reverse complement strand
GGCCGGACACGGGCGTGCGATATTGTGAAGATTACCTTTCGGAGTTCTCCGAATGGATCTAATTAATTCAAAGAGGGATTTAAGATACGGGAGGTGAGTGCTATGAGGAAGAGGAGTTTGAAAAGCTTTATACCTTTGATGAGCGTGCTTATACTAACAGTAGCCTGCGGTGGAGGAGGTGGGGGGGAAACTACAACGAGTAATACTGGCGGAGGCAGTGGCGGAGGAGGTGGTTCAACTACCTACACTGTAGGAGGCACGGTAACCGGACTGAACGGCACTCTCGTCCTTCAAAACAATGGACAGGACGGCCTCACGATTAACTCAAACGGCCCTTTCACCTTTTCCACTCCTCTGCCGGACGGCTCCACATACAACGTGACGGTCCTCACTCAGCCAACCGGGCAGACCTGCTACGTAAAGAACGGCTCAGGAACCATATCGGGGGCGAATGTAACTAATGTTAGTGTGAACTGCTACGATTCGGGAACGCTCGATCCAGACTTCGGCACTGGCGGGATAGTTATCCAGTCCGATGTGGCGGGTGGCAACAGCAGTGATCACGGATATTCCATCATAACGGACGGTCAGGGGAGGATACTGGTAACCGGATGTAGTAAAAACAGTAACAATTATGACATGGTAATCTGGAGGTTCAATCCGGACGGGACGCTGGATACGAGCTTTGGAAATAACGGAGTCGTTGTTGACGACAGCGCAGCAGGCGGTCACCGTAATGATTGCGGTTATGGGATCACAGTGGACAATCAGGGCAAGATACTGGTCACAGGATACAGTTATAACAACAGCAACAATGCTGACATGGTGATATGG
>JALWEK010000090.1:2254-12361 GCA_027014185.1 Aquificaceae bacterium | reverse complement strand
TCGTATCTGTAATCCAAGGGGACACCGAGGGTTATGCCGTACCTCTCACGCCCGAGGATCATGGTAGAAGCGGGTGAGTTGGCAAAGAGCTGGGCTATCGCCATGTTTAT
The DNA here is from genome assembly GCA_027014185.1 of Aquificaceae bacterium. Lineage (GTDB taxonomy): Bacteria > Aquificota > Aquificia > Aquificales > Aquificaceae > Hydrogenivirga. Next base: position 12,251 of record JALWEK010000090.1, on the reverse strand, counting down.
GTCCGAGACCGTGAGACCGTATCTCTGGAGGGCTTCCCTCTTTGGTCTTATCTCTATGTAGGTTGCCTTGGTGGATCTCTCTCCGAATATGCTCATTATCCCGTCCACGTCCTTCAGCGTCTGCTCTATCTGCTGGGCAAGGTCGTTTAGGGTGTTTATGTCGTCCCCGTATATCTTTATCCCCAACGGCGTCTGTATCCCGGTGGTGATCATGTCTATCCTTCCCTTTATGGGCATAGTCCACATGTTGGAGAGTCCGGGCACAGATATAGCCTGGTCCATCTCCCTTATAAGCTCCGTGTAGGTTATCGTCCTCTCTTCGGGGAAGACCTTGCGAAGGATGTTCTTTACAGGTTCGGGTATGTTCCAGTTTGAGTAGAACCTCTCCTCCTTTACCTTCCTCCACTCCTTCTCAGGCTTTAGGGTTATGAAGGTCTCTATCATGGAAAAGGGAGCCGGGTCTGTGGCGGTTTCCGCCCTTCCCGCCTTTCCGAAGACGCTCTCAACCTCGGGGAACTGCTTCAGGATCCTGTCCTGGATGTTGATTATCCTGAATATCTCCTGACGGGAGACGCTCGGGACCGAGGTGGGCATGTAAAGGATAGTACCCTCGTTTAGGGCGGGCATGAACTCCCTTCCGAGCTTCTCGTAGAAGTATAGTGTGCTTACTCCCATTACAACGAAGAGGAGGAGCATCAGGTATCTGAGCTTTACCGCCAGATGGAAAAGGGGATCGTAGGCCTTTATGAGAAGCCTTACGATGGGGTTCTTCTCCTCGGGGGGGATCTTCCCTCTGACCAAGAAGTATATGAGAACGGGAACTATCGTTACCGATATGAGAGCGGCAACCAGCATGGACAGGGTCTTTGTGGCGACGAGTGGTTTAAACAATCTCCCGGCCTGTCCCTCCAAGGCGAAGAGGGGAACGAACGAGACCGTAACTATCAGGAGCGCTAGGAATATGGGCTTTCCAACGTCCTTGGCCGAATGCGTTATAGCGGTCATAAGGTCGTCTCCGTTCTCCAGCCTTCTGTGGACGTTTTCAACCAGAACTATCGCCGCGTCCACCATTGTCCCGATGGCTATCGCTATACCTCCCAGGGACATGATGTTGGAGGTGATCCCGAGGTGGTTCATCGTTATGAAGGTGGCAAGGAGCGAAACTACCAGGAAAATTATGATCACTACCGCACTCTGAATGTGGAAGAGGAATATTCCCACTATGGCGAGGACGACTATGGACTCCTCTATGAGTTTTGTCTTCAGGTTGTCTATCGCCCTCTCTATCAGAGTCGATCTATCATAGACTGGCACTAGCTCAACGTCTTCCGGAAGGCCCTTCTTGATCTCCTCTATCTTCTTCTTTACGTTCTTTATCACCTTGTAGGCGTCCGCGCCGAAGCGCATCACGACTATTCCGCCCACCGTGTCTCCAAGTCCGTTGTAGTCCGCAACACCCATCCTGTAGGCAGGGGTCTCTATAACCTTCCCGATGTCTTCCACCCTTATGGGAACGCCGTTCCTGTAGGCGACCACCGTTTTGGCTATCTCCTCCCTGCTTTTGGCGTACCCGACCGCTCTGACCAGGAACTCCCTCTCGTTTATCTCAACGTACTTGCCCCCCATCTCGACGTTGGTCTTCTTCAGAGCCCTGTAAAGGTCTTTGAGGGAGAGTCCGTACTGGTAGAGTTTTTCGGGTTTTACCAGGACCCTGTACTCCTTCTCGTATCCACCTACCGACGCGACCTCCGCAACGTCGGGAACCGCAAGGAGGGCGTACTTGATGTAGAAGTTCTGGAGTGCCCAGAGCTCGTCAAGAGTCCTGGTCTTGGAGACGAGGGCGTACTGATACACCCATCCCACTCCCGTGGCATCAGGGCCGAGCTGGATGTCCGCCTCCTTTGGGAGCTGTCCCCTTATGGTTGCCAGCTTCTCAAGAACCCGCGAGCGCGCCCAGTAAAGGTCCGTCCCGTCTTCGAAGATTATGAACACCAGAGAGTAGTTGGGCACAGAGTAGCCCCTGACTGTCTTGACCTTGGGTACGCCCATCATGTTTGTGACCAGCGGGTAGGTCAGCTGGTCCTCTATAACCTGGGGAACCTGGCCTATCCACTTGGAGTAGATGATCACCTGAACGTCGGAAAGATCGGGTATTGCGTCTATGGGCGTTTTCTTGAGGGAGTAGTATCCGTACAGAAGCAGGAAGAGAGTAGCAAAGAGTATGGCTATCCTGTTTTGCAGAAAGAACTGGGTAAACTTTATCATTATGATCTCCTCCGTGCTATATTCATTTCTATGGGTGTTTTTGAAGAGATAAGAAACTGGCTTACTCCAGAAATAAAAGAGCTGAAGGCTCGGCTTGAGAGGTTAGAGGGTGATGTTTCTAAAGTTGACCAAAAGACCAGTGAGATATCGGATGTAAAGGAGAGACTTTCAGTCCTCGAAACACTCGCTTCAAACTTGTTCAAAGAGCTAAAGGGCATCAAGAGCGCACAACAAAGATCGGAAGAGAGAGTTTTTACCCTTGAGGTGGAAGTAAAGGAGATCAAACAAAGCCAGCTCAGAACTGAGGAGAAACTATCTGAGATATTCAAGATGCTCCTTGAGCTTGTGAGGCTCATCACGAAACTTGAGGACAAGATAGACCTTGAGAGAAGAGTGGAAAGACTGGAAGAAGCCGTCTTAAAGAAAAAGTAGATCATCTCAGCTCTCTCCTCATAAGCATGGCGTTTATAGCAACTATAACTGTGCTTGCGCTCATAAATATCGCTCCCACCGCGGGCTTGAGGATTACTCCCCACGGGGCCGCTACACCCGCAGCGAGGGGGATCGTAATTACGTTGTAGCCGGCGGCCCAGAACAGGTTCTGGACCATCTTCCTAACGGTTATAACGGAGAGCTTCATAACTTTCACCACATCCCTGGGATCGTTCTTGACGAGGATTATATCCGCGCTCTCGATAGCAACGTCAGTCCCCGAACCTATCGCCACACCCACGTCGGCCTGAACTAGTGCGGGGGCGTCGTTTATACCGTCCCCAACCATGGCTACCTTCATACTCCTACCCTGGAGCTCTTTAACCTTCTCCGCCTTCTGATGGGGAAGGACTCTGGCGAAAAACTCGTCTATACCAAGTTCTTCAGCAACGTACCTCGCAACCTCCTCAGAGGCTCCGGTTATCATCACAACCTTCTTGCCCAGCCTTTTGAGCTCAGAAACGGCCTCGTAGGACTCTGCCCTTATCCTGTCAGCGAGGGCCACAGCTCCCACGAGCTTTCCATCAACGGCAACGAGGACCACCGTCTTGCCTTTCGATTCAAGCTCCCTGACCTTGCTCAGGACCTCTTCCGAGATCTCGATACCTAGCTCCTCCATGAGGAGCTTTGTCCCGACTGCAATCCTCTTGCCCTCCACCTCACCCTCAACGCCCTTACCGGGGACCGCCCTGAAGTTCTTCGCTTCCGGTATGGGTATGCCCTTGTTTCTGGCGTCCTCGACTATAGCCTGCGCTATCACGTGCTCGGAGTTCTTCTCCACGCTCGCCGTGAGTTTCAAAAGTTCCAGATCGGGCATATTGGTAGAAACCACGTCCGACACCCCGAACCTACCCTCCGTAAGCGTACCCGTCTTATCAAACACTACGGCATCCACTTCCTTTATGGTCTCGAGGGCCAGTCTGTTCCTGACCAGTATCCCGTTCCTCGCAGAGTAAGAGGTCGAGATTGCTACTACAAGCGGTATGGCTAGCCCCAGGGCGTGGGGACAGGCTATAACCATAACGGTGACCGCCCTCTCGACCGCGAACTGGAGATCTCCCCTGAGCGCTATCCAAGCTACGAAGGCAAGGAGCCCGACCCCAATCGCAACCACGGTCAGATAGAAGGCTACCCTGTCGGCCATATCCTGGAGTCTGGTCTTTGACTCCTGGGCTTCCTTCACCAGCTTGAGGACCTGACTCAGGTAGGTTTCCTCTCCTGTCTTCTCAACCCTGACCTTCAGGGAGCCCTCCATGTTTATCGCACCACCTATCACCCTGTCCCCAACACTTTTTGGAACGGGCTTCGATTCTCCCGTGAGCATAGCCTCGTTTACATGGGAACTACCCTCCACCACCACGCCGTCCGCAGGTATCTTCTCCCCAGGCTTGACGAGAACGAGATCGCCCGGCTTGAGCTCTGAGACGTGAACCTCCACTATCTCCCCGTTCTTTATAAGGTTTGCCTTCGTGGGCATGAGCTTCACAAGCTCCTCCAGAGCACGGGAGGCTCCCAGAACGGATTTCATCTCTATCCAGTGCCCCCAGAGCATAACCACGATCAGGGTTGTAAGCTCCCAGAAGAACTCCTTTCCGCCAAAGACCAGAGTTGAGAGGCTGTAGAGGAAGGCAACCGATATGGCCACACTTATCAGGGTCATCATCCCCGGTTTTCTGAGCCTAAGCTCGTCGAGCATTCCCCTTATAAAGAAGAGGCCGCCGTAGAAGAAAACTATCGTTGAGAGAAGAGGCGTTATCCATTCGCTGCCGGGGAACTCGGGCATGGAGAAACCCAAAAGCTCCTGTATGCTCTTTGAGTAAAGGACGACGGGAATAGTTAGCACCGTGGTTACTATCGCCTTTCTCTTCATCTCCTCCATATGCATGGAGTGGTCGTGCCCTGCGTGAGTTTCATGCTCTTCGGGAGCGTGTTCGTGAGCCATATGGGCTCCGCACGTGTGTTCTTTTATGCGAGTATGCTCTTTGTGTTCCTCTACTTTTATGAGTTCCATACCGCATTTGGGGCACTTTCCCAGTTCTTTCTGCCTCACCTCAGGATGGTGAGGACACGTATAGACAACGTTATCTCCCCCTTTGTGTTGATGTTCGTGTTTATGTTCCATATTACACCTCCGTGGGAAAGGCCCTTTTACAGGCTTACACAGGAGAATAATAAAGTGGTTTTCCGTGTTAATACAAGATGTTTATTTAACGTTAAAAATAAGTTAAATTCACGAAAAATTTAAATATTGCACATTACACATCCAAGATTTAAGCTAAAAGCATGAATATGATCTAAATCATGTTCGCAAGGAGGTGTGCTATGAGAGGGAAGCTTCTGGCGGCAGCGGCCTTGGGAATAGCTCTTCCCTTCGCTGTAAACGAGTACTTTAACAGCCTGTGCCCTGAGCTCCCGAAGGAGGTCATACTCCCCAGCGAAGCAAACGCTCTCCCCAGCTTCGCAAGGCAGACAGGTTTTACGTGCAGCACCTGCCACACCATACCACCGAGGCTGAACAAGTACGGGATGTTCTTCAAGATGAGAGGTTACACCGAAGGACAGGCTCTTGCCAACCTTCCGGCAGGAGATAATTACACCATAACCAAGTTCAATCCTATCTCCGTTCGCGTGCTGAGCTATCCTTACAGCAAGAAGAAGGGAGAGGACAAGGAGGTAATATTCCCCGACGAGTTCATGATAGCCTTCGCAGGGAGGATAACCGAGAACGTGGGAGCGGTCCTGGAGCCTATATACGAAGCGGAGGAAGAGGAGTGGGATGTGGAGTACGCGAGGATAGCTGTGGTCAAAGACTTTAACGGACTCCTACTCGGCGTTATGGGAGGTTGGACTTCCCCAACGGGAACGGATCCGTTCATAAGCCTCGACTACCACGGAAGGAGGCTGACAAGGCAGAAAGCCACTCCCCACGATGCCCTTACTAACTCTGGCCTTCAGGACATTTTCGACTTCAATAACAGAGGTGTATCCCTGTACGCGTACTATGCAAACATGCTCTACGTGAACCTGGGTGCATACACGGGAACCTCGAGGCTGGAGAACGAAGACGCGGGCATAGAGGAAGAGCTTATAAACAAGAAGGGAGCAGATCCAATAGATATATACGGAAGGGTAGCCCTTACACCCCCCACAGGCGTGGCGGATATAAACGTAGGTGCTTTCCTATATTCGGGGAAGGATAAGCTCCAAGCCCCCGACGGAACACCGCTTACGATTGACAGTACAACGTACGAGAAAAACAAAGCCACAAGGATCGGTCTCGATCTGGGAGTTCAGAAGTACTTTGCAAACGGCTTTATGGCTGAGCTTTTGGCCCTCTTCCTCTCCGGTAAGGATAAGCTCGGTACATCAGGTGGAACCACGCAGGAGGTAAAGCACAGCGGTTTTAACCTATCGGGAACCTTTTACTGGAAGAACAGGGTAGGGGTGTCTCTAGTTTATGGACAGTATAAGTTCAAGGATGACAACCCTCTAACTGAGGAAAACTAGGACGATCTAAAGAGGAGAGACCTCACCCTACACATATCCTACATGTTCAGGCCGAACGTAAGGCTCGGGGCCGAGTACACCAAAACGGACTACTCCGGCGAGATAGAAGATACGTACCTAACATCGTTACTGGTGGACTTCGCCTTTTAAATAAAGGGGGCTTCCGCCCCCTTCGGTTACCCTTTCATGAGGTATTTCGCAAAGGCCAGGATCCCCAGTATGAGAAAGAGGACCACAAGAACCCATATCAGCCCCGCTCCCCATCCGTGCATTCCCCAGTCCATCATCCTTTCAACCTCCCTCAGTGCATGTGCTTCATGTTATGCCCGCCGTGCTTCATGCCCCCGTGCCCCATTTCGAGATGCTTGAGGAACTCGGCGTCTATGTCCTTGAACTTAAATACCTTCTTGCCCTTTGCGAACTTCTTTGCCTTAACCAAGCTCCTGAAGGCAACTATGTCCGGCCCCATAGGGCCCTCGTCCACAGCCACGTAGTAGGCACGCTTGGCGTCTATCCATCTTCCGTTAGAAAAGTCCTTTACCCATATCTGGGACACCCTGTCCTTGTTCTTCAGGTAGTACTGGATAGCGTGTTTGGGAGACTCGGTGTAAACGTATTTACCATCCTTTAGCTTCAACTGAGAGGTAAACTTAGGCATCATATTAACGTCCATCCCGCAGACAACGCACCTCGTGCCCTTCGGAGGATCCTTGGGCTGGGCGAAGGCAAGTACGAAGAGGGCGAGCATTCCGAAGATAAGAGAAGCGTACCTCATTTCGACACCCCCAATCCGAAGTCGTAAACTAGCTTTCCTCCAAGGTTTCCTTGGAACAATATGGCTCCGACCCCCACAAGGAGGAGCAGAACGTAAAGATGATGCAGCATGGGCAGTGGTTTGAACGCATAAAGTAGCCTGAGTATAAGAATTCCGGAAAACAGGAGGGCCAGGGCTATCCCCAGGGTCTCGTGGGTGTGCAGAAGCTCGAGTGCCTGCTCTGCTATGGGAAGGTTCTCCATGCTCTCGTGAGCTATGTAGCCTGTCACCGCGGCCCCCACGACAGCTCCGGATGAGAGGAGGAGCGTCAGGAATTCGACCTCGTCCGGTTTTCTACCTCTCAAATGGTAAAGGCCCTCCAGGAGGAGGGCGAAGAGGGGAAGAGCTATAGCAAAGTGCACGGCAGGCGGGTGCAGCTTAACGACCTCTGGATAAACAACCCTTTCGGGCGGGGCTTCCTTTACGACCCCCCTCTCGTGAGAAAAGGAAAAAAGGAAAAAGAGAAGAGGCGCGCAGGAAATTATTATAAACCGCTTCATTTTAGAAGCTCCTTGAGCTTCTTCTTAAGTTCGGGGTTCTTCTTGATAGCCTCCTTGAAGGCTTCGGGATGCATAGTCATCATGTGGAGCATCCTTTCCGCCATCGATGGCCTTTTTGCGAGTTTCTGCATGAGCTCCTTCCTGCACTTCATCATGTGTTCTTGGACTATCTTCATGGTCTCGGGATCCTGCATCATCCCCATCATTCCCATTCCGCCCATTCCCATCATGGGCATCATTCCTCCCATACCCATCATCCTCATCATTCCACATCCCATGCAACCCATCATCGGCATGAACGTCTGGGGCTGGCCCATCATCATTCCACCCTGCTGACCCATCATGTCTCCCATCATCTGGGAGAAACCTGCTCCTGAGAGCGCAACTGCCGCCGCTGCTGCCAATAGTAGCTTCTTCATGGTTACACCTCCTTTTATTCGATCAGCTCGTAATCTTTCTCCTCCGCACCCCAACCGCTCAAAGTTCCGTGAGGAGAGTAAACCCCCTTAGCCCTTTTACTCTTGAGAAGAGCCTCTATACCCTCTGTGGGGACGTGTCCTTCTATGAACTTCCCTCCTATAACCATAGTGTGACAGGAGCGCTTGTCAACGGGAACTCCCAGCTCGTCCTTCTTTTTGAAGAGCTCGTCTGGACTTACCTCCACCCTGCTTATCTTGTAACCTTTCTCCTTGAGCATCTTGAAGTATTTATGGCAACACCCGCAGTTGGGGTTGTAGAAGGCGGTTATCTCCTTAGCGAAGGAGAAGCTCAAAGCCCCTATGAAGAGTCCGAGCAGAAGTTTCCTCATGGCCAAACCTCCTTCAGTGATGATGGTGTCCTCCTCCACCTCCTCCCGTACCGTAGAGTCCCCTTATCTGAGCCTCCGAGTCGAGGAGGAACGTACCTCTGACCACTACCTTCTGACCTTCCTTCAGGCCTTCCCTGACCTCGTAAAAGCCTTCCGCTTTCCTGCCCAGCTTTATGGGCATGGGCATGTACATGCCCGGCTCCATCTCAACGAAGACTAAAGTCCTCTTGCCCGTATCTACCACCGCCGTTTCGGGAACGGCGAGGACCTCACCTATCGGAACCTCGAAAAGCACGTCCACCAGCGCGTTAGGTTTCAATGCTGCCCCTTTGTTTTTAGCCTTTATCCGCACCTTAACCGTTTTGGCCATGTGATCGGCTTCGGGGAAGATGTAATCCACCTCGCCCTCTATCATGCTCTCGGGATCGTCCTCGGGAGTTATAAGGGCTAGCGTACCCTTCCTCACGTACCTAGCCTGCTTGAAGGGTATCTCGGCTACGATCCAAACTGTGGATATGTCCGCTATCCTGTAGGCTGTCTGGCCTTCCTTTACGTAACCACCCTCGTAAACCTTCTGCTCGAGGATAACACCGTTTACGGGCGATCTCACTACCTCCTTGATCTTAAGATATTCGAGCTTCTCCTTTGCCTTCCTTATAAGCTCCGGATCACCCTTCTTCTCGGCCAGCCGTAGCTCGTCGAGTGCTATCTGTATGTCCGGACTGAGGACCCTCATAAGGGGTGTTCCCTTCTTCACGTACTCGCCCTCGAACCTACCGAAGGTGTCGGTAACCCAGGCGTCAGCCCTCACGGTGATCTCGTAGATCTTCGAGAGGTCGTAGCTTATATAACCTACTGTGGAGAAGGTTTTAACGAGATCCTTCTTCTCAACCGGTTCCGTCACGACCCCAAGGAGCTGGAGCTTCTCAGGCTTCATCATTATGTGCCCGCCGTGGGCAGAGCTCGCAGGCCCTCCGCCCGCGAGAGAGGTTTTGGAGAGGGGCACGAAGACGTCCTTGGTGAGCATGATGTCTTCAAGGACGACCCTTATCTGCCAGGGCCCGTCCATACTTACCTTGAGGGAGCCTCTGTAAACACCCGGTTCCACCTCCTCAAGGGATGCGGCGTCCCTCATCTCGTCCATCCCGGGCATCGGAGGCATGTAGAAGTAGAGCTCCTTTACCCTCTTGGGGGGCTCAATTCGAACCTCTATCTTATTGTTGCCGGTCTTTATCTTCCCATCGGAGGAGAGTATGGTCACCTTGACGCCCTTCTGTTCGATGGTTACTACCTCCTTGTAGCTACCACCTCCGCAACTCTGGAGAAAGATACCCAGGAAAAACAATGTCAGCAGCCCAAAAAATAGCTTTCTCATTGCAACGCCTCCGCTTTCGCTACTATTTGGTTAAGCTCCTTCAGGAGCTTCGCCCTGTCGAACTCTAGAGACCACAGGAGCCTGTAAGCCCTCAATATCTCCCTTATGTCCGTTCTCTCGTATCTGTAAGCCAAGAGGAGAGCCTCTATCTCCTTCCTCTTCTCCTCTATCTCCTTCTCCACGGTGGAGAGTATCTCCTTCGTTATCCTGTACGACTCCCGGAAGGCGTTAACGTC
>JALWEK010000090.1:0-2244 GCA_027014185.1 Aquificaceae bacterium | reverse complement strand
GCGTTAAAGTCCCCCTCTACCTTCAGCTTCGTGTCCTCGAGTTCTAAAAGCTTCGAACTGTAAAGCTCTTTCTTCTCCAGAACGAGCATGTCCTCCCGCTTCTTCTTCCACACGGGTAGGGTGATCCCCACACGGAAGGTTATCAGGTTCGGTATGTCCGGCCTTATTCCGTATCCGGCTGAGAGGAAGAGATCGGGGTAATGTTCTACCTTTGCCCTCTCTATCTCCCTTTTTACAACCTCAAGCCTCTTCTTGGCGAGCTTCACGTCCACATTCCTCTCCGGATCGAACCCGCTCAGGAACTCGGGAACATCGAGTTCAGTCCCTTTTAGATCGAGCCTTCCTCCAGCCAGCGCGTATATCCTCTCGAGGGTCGTCTTCCTGAGCATCCTAGCCTGGGCAAGCCTCTCCTGAACCTTGAGGAGCTCGACCTTCAGGAGTATCAGGTCCGAGAGCAGAGCCTTTCCGAACCTGTACTTCTCCTCCGTTATATCGAGTAAGAAGCGTATCTCCTTTTCAACACCCCGGAGGATCCTCTCCATCTCGAAGGAGTAAGCGAAGTCCCAGTAAAGGACCTTCAGCTTCTTGGTGAGCTGCTTTACATATTTTTCCTTCCTTATCAGGATCTCGAGCTCTTTCTCGCCCAGGATCTCAGCGCTCTTCTCTCTTTTATGGGGTAGAACGTACTTCTGAGAGAGGTAAAGCCCAAAACTGCTCATCGGGTTCTCTTTTCTGGGAAAGTACCTCTCTGTGTCCAGGTTATTGAGGGCAAAGGCTAGCTGAGGATTTGGAAGACTCTTCACGAAGGTTTTTCTGTAACCGATCGATAGTTTTATCCTGTCGAAAGACTTTACACGTGGGTTGTTCTTCAGAGCGAAGTCTATGAGTTTCTCCAGTTCATTAGACCAGGATAGTGCTACAAAGAGGAGCAAAAGTGCAGTGAGCTTTTTCATGCTGGACTTAATCTTATTTGGACCTTCGTGTTAATTCAATATTTATATTTCCTGTTAAATTAACATGATTTGAACACGAGAGGGCCATATAATAAATTCTCCGATGGAGAAAATCCTTCTGGTCGTATTCGCGTACCTTCTCGGCTCTGTTTTATTTGGGGAAGTTATAGCAAAGCTCAAGGGTGTGAACCTGAGGGAGGTGGGCAGTGGGAACGTCGGTGCAACGAACGTAAGCCGGGTTCTCGGACAGAAGCTCGGGGCTATAGTCTTCTTCCTCGATATGCTGAAGGGTTTTATACCAACCGCCCTTGCGGTGAGCTTCTACGGTATCGAGAGCAAGGTGGTGATGTTCCTCGGCATAGCGAGCGTTCTGGGACACATGTTCTCGGTCTTCTATAACTTCAGGGGAGGAAAGGGAGTCGCCACGGCTTTCGGGGTCGTCCTAGCTCTATCCTTCAAGCTAGCCCTTCTGATGCTGATAGTGTGGGCCGGGGTGCTTTACTGGAAGAGGTACGTTTCCCTCGCCTCGATAACGGCTTCCGCCGTAGCCCCAATACTCTTTCTGCTCGCAGGCTACCCTTTCCACATCTTTCTGATGAGCGTGGTGATAGCCGCTCTGATCCTTTACAAGCATAAGCCCAACATAGAAAGGCTCCTGAGCGGTCAAGAGCTCAAGGTATGAGCCCCTTCCTGCTTGTGCTTGCGGTAAACCTCCTATTTGCCCTATTCAGGGTGGCTTACGTACTGCTATACCCGATAGATCTATCTCCGGAGGAGGCCCAGTACTGGGACTGGTCGAGGCATCTGGATCTAAGCTACTACTCGAAACCCCCCATGGTCGCCTATATGAACTTCGTATCCACATCCCTCCTGGGAAACTCAGAGCTCGGTGTGAGGATAACCCCGATCCTTCTCTCCTTCATACTCTCCCTGGCCATTTTCTTCTTTGTAAGGCGTATCTTCGGAGAGAGGGTGGCTCTTCTGGCCTCCGTCCTTCCCAACCTCTTTGTGGGAACCTCGATCAACGCAGTACTAATGACCACGGACGCCCCCTTCATCTTCTTCTGGGGGCTTTCGGTCATCTTTATCTACCTTGCCGCAGAAAGGAACGACCTCAGGCTCTGGGTTGTGGTGGGCATTCTCGCCGGGCTCTCCTTCCTGAGCAAGTACCCGGCCGTCTTTCTTTTCCCCCTGACGTTGCTGTACATGTTTCTTACAAGGAGGGATCTCTTGTTTTCCCCGAGGCCTTACCTATCCCTTGTGCCCGCTATTTTCCTATCCTTACCCGTGC
>JALWEK010000089.1 GCA_027014185.1 Aquificaceae bacterium | reverse complement strand
GGAAAGAACCCACCACTTCGGTGTATCCGAACTTCTCTATGAAGGCTCTAATCCTTCCCTCCGGTGCTGCCGTTATACCGAGGAAGAAGACAATCGCCATCTCAACGTACAGGAGCAGAACCAAGGGAAGGGAAAGAACGCCCTCCATTCTGTAGTGGGAGCTCTTCTTTATAGCCTTCTCCCAGGGGACCGCTGTAAGGACGAAGACGTAAAAGACCGCTATAGCGACCGCGTATATGAGGAGCTGGAGTGCACCCACTAGCTCCGCTCCAGCCGTGAAGAATATACCCGCTATCGCTATAAGGGCTGAGAGGAGCCACAGGATAACGTATATGGGGTTAGTAAAGGTTATAACACCTATGCCCGAGATTATGGCCCAGGCGGAGAATATCAGGAATATGACCAGCCTTACCATTCATGCCTCCCCCTGAACTGGGGCTCGGGAAGCCTGACCTTGTTCTCGTGCCAGAGCTTCTCCCTCTGGGAGTCGTCTATCCATATCCTGTCCGGTTCGTTCTCCCTCCTTATCTGCCAGTCCCTGCCAATCTTCTCCAAGAGCTCGAGGTCCAGTATGGAGTCCTTTCTAGTGTAGGAAGCTGTCTCGTGTATGTCGCTCTGGAAGAGGCAGTCCACAGGGCAGGCGTCCACACAGAAACCGCAGAATGTGCAGAGCATGAGGTTCATGTTGAAGACCGAAACTACCCTCCTGCCGTTTTCGAGCTTCTTCCCCTCTATCTCAAAGAGCTGGGGTACAGGACAGGCACGTTTGCAAAGCATGCAGACCACACATCTACTTTTTCCAGGAATAACCTCTATCTTGAACCTTTCGACCCACTCGTCGTAGGCAGGCTGGGGCTCGTTCCCGTCCACAACTTTGTGCCCGAAGAAACCCCTGAACCTCTTTGGTGGGGTGAGTTTCTCGTAGGGATAGTGGGTGGTTATAGTCCTGCTGAAGGCATGCCTTATGGTGACCGAAAGCCCCTTTATGAAATCTATAAACAAAGCCCTCTCCAACCATGAGAGAGGCTTGGTAGCCACACGTTTAATCATGTCACCACCTCCGAGGCGTTAGATATTCTAACAGGATTTTAAAAATCGGGTAGCCTAACCCCACACTACCGGGGCTATGACCGCGGTAAAGACTATGTTTATGAGAGTCAGCGGCAGCATTATCTTCCATGCGGTCTCCGTTATCTGGTCTATCCTGTACCTAGGAAGGGTCCAGTGTAGCCAAAGGATAAAGAGGAAAAGGAGCGTCACCTTCAGGAGGAACCACACGTATGGAGAGAAGGGCCCTAAGAAGAACAGGGGATCCACGAAGCCCACGAAAGGAATGTTTATAGGAGACCATCCACCGAAGAATAGGACAACAGCTATCGCCGAGAGGGACAGAACCTCAACGTACCACTCCACCAGGGGAAAGAGACCGAACTTCATACCACCGTACTCGACGGTGAAACCGGTAACGAGCTCGGCCTCGGCCTCCTGTATGTCGAAGGGAACCCTTCCGGTCTCGGCCAGGAGAGCGAACATGAATACTACGAAGGCTACCGGCTGAACCCAGACATACCAAAGGTTCTGCTCTATCTGCTTCTGAACTATCTCGTAGGTGGAGAGGGTCCCGGCGAGTATAAGAGGGCCCATTACCGCGAAGGTTATGACAACCTCGTAGGAGATGATTATCCCCGCCTTCCTCATGGAACCGATCAGCGGATACTTGGAGTTAGAAGCCCATCCAGCAATCGCTATGGCGTAAACCGCAAGGGATCCTAGACCGAAGACAAGCAGGAGTCCAACGTTCACATCGGTCAGTATCGGCTTTATCTTGTATCCGAAGAGCTCGAACTCCGGGCCGAAGGGGACTACCGCGAACACGAGGGTAGCCGGGACGAGGGCGAGAACTATAGCGAGGTTGTAGAGGAACTTGTTCCCGTATCTGGGGAAGAGGTCTTCCTTTGTTATAAGTTTCAGGCCATCCGCAAGGGGCTGCAGGAGTCCGTGCCAGCCTACCACCATGGGTCCCGGCCTTCTCTGTATGTGTGCCGCCACCTTCCTCTCAACCCATGTGAGATACGCACCCACACCGAGAACAACACCAAGTATCACGAGTATCTTGATTATCGCAATGATAATCCCGGCTACGACGCTCTCCATACACCTCCTCCTAAATCCAAACCTTGGAAAAGTCTATCTCAAATCCGCACTCCTCAAGTTCGAAAGCTACCCTGTCCGTACCAGCATCCTTAAACTTTAAAAATCCCCTTTCAGTGTTCCTGTATACCTTGGCTATCTTCCTCTCAGGGTAAAGAAGAATGTAGTACTTAACGCCTTCCCGCTCGTAGATCTCCTTCTTAACGCCCTCGTCTCTTTCCGCGGTAGATTCGGATACCACTTCGAACACTACCTCTGGGGCCTTAAGTATGTAATCATCAACCTCCTCACAGAGAACAGGGATGTCTGGCCTGAGAACAGTGTCGTGGGACACTATGTAGTCGAGCTCTACCACCACGTTGCACTTATCGCATTCTTCAAAGGCTTCCTCCAAAACTGCGGCCAGACGTGTCAGCGTCCTTTGATGTAGGTATTTGGGAGAGGCCAAGGCTACAGGGATACCCTCGATAAGCTCCCAGTCTCCCTGCCAGTTCTTGTAGTCCTCGTAAGTATAATGGGGAAGGTAGCGGACCTCTCTCATCTGTCCGTCTCTCCCACAACGGGATCTATACTTGCCAGAACGGTAACGGCGTCCGCTATAACCCTGTCCTTCATCAAATACGGGTATATGCAGAGGTTGTAGTACGAGGGCGGCCTGACCTTCACCCTATACGGCTTGACCCCACCGGTAGAGAAGACGTAAAATCCAAGCTCTCCCCTTGGATTCTCCCCAGAGGAGTATATGTCCCCCATCGGGACCTTGAGACCTATCCCGTCTATGGTGAGCTTTACCTTCTTTTCCTTCGGAACCTCCGCAAAGAAAGGGGCGTCCTTTGGCATCCTCTCGAGCCTAGCGACGCACTGCTCTACTATCCTTACGCTCTGCCTCATCTCCTCCATCCTGACCAGATACCTGTCGTAGCAGTCTCCCACATCTCCCACAGGAATGTCGAACTCCATCTCCGAGTAAGCATCGTAGGGCTCGAGCTTTCTCATGTCGTATGGAATCCCAGAGCCCCTTATCACGGGCCCGGTAACACCGTAGAAGTAGGCATCCTCAGGGGATATAACGCCAACTTCCTTGTTTCTCCTTAGCCATATCCTGTTCCTCGTGAGGATCCTCTCCCAGTCGTCGAGCTCTTTGGGGAACCTCTTTATGAAGGCCTTTATAACCTCGAGGGTACCCTCGGGAAGGTCCATCCTCACCCCGCCGACACGGGGATATGATATCGTGAGCCTCGCTCCAGTTATCCCTTCGAGTATATCCATTATCTTCTCCCTCTCCTTGAAGGCGTATAGGAATATGGTCAGTGCCCCAAGGTCGAGGGCGTAGGTCCCGAGCCACAGCAGGTGAGAGTTTATCCTCTGGAGCTCGGACATCATCGTCCTTATGTACTTGGCCTTCTCGGGCACATCCTCCTCTATCCCGAGCATCCTCTCTATGGCTACAACCCAGGCTTGATTTGAACAGAGGGCCGAAAGGTAGTCCATCCTGTCGGTGTAAACGAGGAACTGGTTGTACATCTCGTTCTCGGCGAGCTTCTCCACACCCCTGTGAAGCTGACCCAGGATTACGTCCGTCTGTACTATACGCTCACCCTCGAGATCGAACAGAAACCACATGGTTCCGTGGGTTCCGGGATGCAGCGGACCCCAGTTGAGAACTATCTGGGCCTTCTTCTTGAGCCTCCTCTTCTCCGTTATCTCGAGGTCCTCCAAGGTGGGGACTATGGTGTGCTTTCTCTCGTAGTTCATCGTCCCTTCGAGCTTGTCC
>JALWEK010000088.1 GCA_027014185.1 Aquificaceae bacterium | reverse complement strand
CCCTCCCATCGTCTCTAATATAGCAATTCGGAGGCAAATCTGCTATAATTTCTCGCAATCATGTTAAACCTCTCCGGTAAAGTAGCCCTGATTACAGGTTCAACCCGCGGTATAGGTAGGGCCACGGCCGAAAAACTCGCCGAAGCTGGGGCAACGGTCATAATCACAGGCAGGAGCGAGGACAGGGCGGTCGAGGTTGCGAAAGAGATAAAGGAGAAGACGGAAAGCGAAACCTTCGCTGTGGGGATGGACATAGGCGTAAAAGAATCGGTGGAGGAAGCCTTCAAAAGAATTACGGAAAGGTTCGGAAGCGTGGACATACTCGTGAACAACGCTGGTATGAACAGGGACACGCTCTTTGTGAGGATGAAGCTCGAGGACTGGGAGGAAATAATAAGGGTAAACCTGACGGGGACCTTTCTAGTCACCCAGCTCTCGGTCAAGGGGATGATGAAGAAGAGATGGGGGAGGATAATAAACATGTCCTCGGTGGTTGCCTTCATAGGCAACGTAGGCCAGGCCAACTACTCTTCCGCCAAAGCCGGTCTGATCGGCTTTACCAAGACGCTCGCAAAGGAGCTCGCTTCGAGAAACATAACGGTAAACGCGGTAGCCCCGGGTTTCATAGAGACCGACATGACCGAAGATCTTCCCGAGGACATAAAGCAGGGGTTCCTGAGCCAGATACCCATGAACAGGTTTGGGAAGCCGGAGGATGTGGCGAACGTAGTTCTCTTCCTGGCTTCGGATCTGGCCGGATACATTACGGGTGAGGTAATTCATGTTAACGGAGGTCTCTTTTAGATAAAATCTGCTTGGAGGTGAAGAAGATGGCTATCGAGGAGAGGATCAAGGAAATCATAGCCGACCAGCTGGGTGTGGAGGCAGACAAGATAACCCCGGAGGCTAAGTTCATAGAAGACCTGGGAGCGGACTCCCTCGACGTAGTCGAGCTCATCATGGCCTTCGAGGAGGAGTTCGGCATAGAGATACCTGACGAGGACGCCGAGAAGATACAGACGGTCGGGGACGTGATCAACTACCTCAAGGAAAAGGTAGGTGGATGAGGAGAAGGGTAGTTGTAACCGGTCTGGGGGCAGTCACTCCAATAGGCACCGGTGTAGATAGGTTCTGGAGAAACCTCGTAAAGGGTGTAAGCGGTATAGATCTGATAAAGGGCTTCGATCCAGACGAGTTCGGCCTGAGCGTCAAGATAGCGGGGGAGGTCAGGGACTTCGATCCCTTAGATTTCATGGACAAGAAGGAGGCGAGCCGGCTCTCGGTTTTTGTTCAGTATGCGGTCGCGGCTGCGGAAGAGGCGATAAGGGACAGCGGCATAAAGGAGGCCGGGTACGACCCCCTCAAGGTCGGTGTGATAATAGGAACAGGTATAGGGGGGCTCAGGGACATAGAGAGGGAACACTCGGTCATAACCCAGAAGGGCGCGAGGAGGGTATCTCCCTTCTTCATACCATACGGAATTTCAAACATGGGGGCCGGGTACGTGGCGATAAGACACGGCTTCAAGGGCCCCAACTACTGCGTGGTCTCGGCCTGCGCCACGGGGAACCACTCGATAGGGGACGCCTTTAGGATGATACAGGTGGGGGACATAGACGCGGCTATCGCCGGGGGAACGGAAGCCGCCATAACCCCCCTGGGGGTGGCCGGCTTTGCCGTCATGAGGGCGCTCTCTACGAGGAACGACGAGCCCCAGAAGGCCTCGAGGCCCTTTGACAAGGACAGGGACGGCTTCGTAATGGGAGAGGGGGCGGGCATCCTCGTACTGGAAGAGTACGAGCGTGCTAAGGCGAGGGGAGCAAAGATCTACGCGGAGCTCGTTGGGTACGGAGCTACGGACGATGCCTATCACATAACCGCTCCCCACGAGTGCGGGGAGGGTGCTTACGAGTGCATGAAGTTAGCTCTGGAGGACGCAGGGCTCAACCCGGACGAGGTGGATTACATAAACGCCCACGGAACCTCCACACCCCTTAACGACAAGGTGGAGACGATGGCTATAAAGCAGCTCTTTAAGGATCACGCCTACAAGCTCAAGATAAGCTCCAACAAGTCGATGATAGGACATCTGCTCGGGGCTGCCGGGGCTGTGGAGGCGGTCGCCTCGGTGAAGACGATAGAGACAGGGATAATACCTCCCACGATAAACCTCGAGAACCCCGATCCCGAGTGCGACCTCGATTACGTTCCCAACGAGGCTGTGGAGATGGACGTAAAGGTAGTTCTATCCAACTCCTTTGGCTTCGGGGGGACGAACGCCTGCCTGGTCTTCAAAAAGATAGAGGATGTATGAGAGGCTCGAGAGCAGGATAGGGTACACCTTCAAGAACAAAGATCTCCTCAAGCAGGCCTTTACACACGTTTCCTACGCGAGGGAGAAGGGGACCTCCCACTATGAGACCTTGGAGTTCCTGGGGGACGCCCTTTTGAACTTTATAGTGGTGGATATACTCGTTGAGGAGTTTCCGGGAAAGAGAGAGGGAGTCCTCGCGTCCCTCAAGGCTTACCTGATAAGTGAGGAGTTTTTTTACGAGCTCGCCCAGGAGCTGGATCTCCCTGAGTACATACTCATAAGCAGGGGAAAGAAGAACGTCTCGATCGTAGGGGACGTGTTCGAGGCCCTCTGGGCCGCCATATACGTGGACAGCGGGAGGGACTGCAACCTGGTGAAGGACCTCTTTAAGAGACTCTTCAGGGAGAAGATAGTCGATACGGTTAGAACTCACAGGATAAAGAAGGATTACAAAACTATGCTCCAGGAGATAACCCAGAAGAGGTGGAGGGAGAGGCCCACCTACAGGGTGATAAGCGTGGAGGGGCCGGAGCACGCCAAGGTATTCACCGTGGAGAGCTCCATAAGGGGGATCTCGGCAGTAGGGAAGGGCAGGAGCAAGAAGGAGGCCGAGCAGGAAGCTGCCAAGAGGCTGGTCAAGAAGTTGCAGGAGGACTAGGGGAGTTCACTATCTCCTCCACGCCTCTGAAGTACTCCCTCACGAGCTCCTTCCCACCTTCGGCTACATTCCTCCCCTCATCCATTAAGAAAACACGGTCCGCCAGCAGCAAGGCCTCCAGCGGATCGTGGGTAACTATCACTATCGGGATCTGGAGCCTCAGCTCCCTTATGAACTCTATTATGCCCAGCTTCCTCTTGAAGTCCAGGCTGGCAAAGGGCTCGTCCATTAGTAGAGCTCTGGGCCCGTAAGCTATCGCCCTGATTATGGCGACCCTCTGCCTCTCCCCTCCGGACAGCTCCCTTGGGTATCTGCTCTGGAACCTTCCTATGCCGAACCTCTCAATTAGATCTTCTACCTCGAACCTCCGTCCCGCCTTCCTTGCCGCGAACTCTATGTTCTCCCGGACGGTAAGATGGGGTAAAAGGTTGTCTTCCTGGAAGACTATCCCGATCCTTCTCTTCTGGGGAGGGAGGAAGATCCCCTTCCCTGTATCGAAGAAGACCTCGTCGCAGCATCTCATGAAGCCCCTTTCCGGCCTCTCCAGACCACACATAACCCTCAGCGTGGTCGTCTTCCCGCATCCGGAGGGGCCGAGGATAACGTTTATACCTATCCCGAAGCTGAACTCCGCCTCCACACTGAAGGTCCCGTAGCTCTTTAGAAAGCTCAGCTCTATACCTTTACCCATCTTTTCCTCAGGATGAGGATAACAGAAAGGGCCAAGGCAGAAACGGTCAGCAGTAAGAAGGAGGCTCTGTGCGCTCCAGCGTAATCGAGAGCTTGAACCTCGTCGTATATGTATATGGAAAGTGTCCTGGTCTCTCCGGGGATGTTCCCTCCCACCATAAGGACCACACCGAACTCTCCCATCGTGTGCGCAAAGACGAGAGCGCAGGAAGTCAGTATCCCTCCCCAGCTGTTGGGAAGGACCACCTTTAGGAAGGCCTCGAGCCTGGAGTACCCGAAGA
>JALWEK010000087.1 GCA_027014185.1 Aquificaceae bacterium | reverse complement strand
GTCAAGCTGGACGGCAAGATGATAGATACCACACCCGGAAGGGTCCTCTTCAACTCCATAATGCCAGAAGGAGTACCCTTCGTGAACCACACGCTCGACAAGAAGAGCCTGTCCAAGCTGATAACGGAGCTCTACATACAGGTGGGGAACGAGGAGACGGTCAAGTTCCTCGACAGGGTGAAGGAGCTCGGCTTCGTAAGGGCTACCCTGGCGGGCGTATCGATAGGCGTGGACGACCTCCAGGTCCCCAAGGTGAAGAAGCAGATAATAGAGGAGGCCTTGAAAGCCACCGATGAGATCTGGAACCAGTATGTGAACAACATCATCACCAACAAGGAGCGCTACAACAAGATCATAGACATCTGGTCCGAGGCCACCAACAGGGTGTCCAAGGCCATGTTCGACGAGATAGAGAAGTCCGAGAGGATAGAGAACGGTAAGAAGTTCCCCGGTGTCTTCAACCCTATCTTCATGATGGCGAACTCGGGAGCTAGGGGTAACAGAGATCAGATCCGGCAGCTTGCCGGGATGAGGGGCCTGATGGCCAAGCACTCCGGAGAGTTCATAGAGACCCCGATAATCTCCAACTTCCGTGAGGGGCTCTCGGTTCTCGAGTACTTCATCTCCACGTACGGAGCTAGGAAGGGCCTTGCGGACACAGCTCTCAAGACTGCATTTGCGGGATACCTGACCAGGAGGCTCGTGGACGTGGCCCAGGACATAACCGTAACCCAACACGACTGCGGGACCCTCAAAGGCATAGAGATAGAGCCTATCGTAGAGGGTGGTGAGGAGAAGGTAACCCTCAAGGAGAGAATATTCGGAAGGGTCCTAGCCGAAGACGTTAAGGACCCCTACACGGGAGAGGTTGTAGCTAAGAGGAACGAGGTTATAGACGAGAAGCTCGCGGAGAAGATAGCGAGATCCGGCGTAGAGAAGGTGAAGGTGAGATCCCCCCTCTCCTGTGAGGCCAAGCGTGGCGTGTGCGCCATGTGCTACGGATGGGACCTCTCCCAGAGGAAGATAGTCTCGGTAGGAGAGGCGGTAGGAATTATTGCGGCCCAGTCGATAGGTGAGCCGGGAACCCAGCTCACGATGAGAACCTTCCACATAGGAGGAGCGGCGACGGCTCAGAAGATCCAGAACGTCCTGATAGCTGAGACCGGCGGCAGGGTGAAGTTCTACAACCTGAGACTCATAAAGAACAGGAAGGGAGAGGTGATAAACATCTCCAGAGAGGGAGCCATAGGAATAGAGGATCAGGAGGGGAGGGTCGTAGAGAGACACGCCGTCCCTTACGGAGCGAAGATCCTCGTTGAAGAGGGCCAGGAGATCAAGGAGGGCACATCCCTTGCCGAGTGGGATCCCTTCAACACTTACATAATCGCCGAGGAAGAGGGAACGGTCGAGCTCAGGGACATAATCCTCGACGTTACCGTCAGGGAAGAGAGAGACGCCCTCACCGGTAAGACCGCCACGATAGTATCCTTCATGAGGCCCAAGGACGCCATGCTCCACACCCCGAGGGTTGTGATTGTAACTAAGGACGGAAGGGAGCTCACCTACGACCTTCCCGTGAACTCCATACTCAACATACCCTCCGAGGCGATGAAGCTCGAGTGGCACGTATGCCCGACATGTTCGGAGGCCGAGGACACGAAGGTCCAGCACAGGTATTACGTTGTCAAGGACTTCAAGGTAAAGCCTGGAGATGTGCTCGCCAGGATACCCAAGGAGATGGCCAAGGTCAGGGACATAGTGGGAGGTCTCCCCAGGGTCGAGGAGCTCTTCGAGGCCAGAAAACCCAAGAACCCCGCCATAATCTCCGAGATAGACGGATACGTGAAGATCTACGAGGACGCGGACGAGGTGATCGTCTACAACATGGCCACAGGAGAGACGAGGAAGTATCCCGTCAAGAAAGACGAGCTGATACTGGTGAGACACGGCCAGTTCATAAAGAAGGGTCAGCCGATAACCGAGAGCGTTGTTTCTGAAATTGACGGTCAGGTGAGGATGAAGGGAAGCAAGGGTTTCAGGGTGATTGTCTACAACAAGGAGACGGGTCTTGAGAAGGAGTACCTCGTTCCCAAGGGCAAACACCTCCTTGTCAAGGACGGAGACGAGGTCAAAGCTGGAGAGCCTCTCACCGACGGAACGCCGATACCCGAAGAGATGCTCAAGGTCAAAGGTATAGAAGAGCTCCAGAAGTTCCTCCTGAAAGAGGTCCAGATGGTCTATAAGCTCCAGGGTGTTGACATAAACGACAAGCACTTTGAGATCATCATCAAGCAGATGCTCAGGAAGAGGAGGATCGTGGATCCCGGAGACAGCAACTTCCTCGTGAACGAGGAGGTGGACAAGGAGGAGCTCGAAGAAGAGATTCAGAGGATCAAGGAAGAAGGCGGAAAGCTACCTAAGGCGGAGCCGGTCCTCGTGGGTATAACGAAGGCCTCCCTCTCCACAAGAAGCTGGATATCCGCGGCATCCTTCCAGGAGACGACGAAAGTTCTCACCGAGGCGGCCTGCGAGGGCAAGGTGGACGAGCTCTACGGACTCAAGGAGAACGTCATAATCGGTAACCTGATACCTGCGGGAACTGGAGTGGATGAGTACTCGAAGGTGGACGTTGTAGAGGAAGGAAAGAAGCTCCTCTTCAAGGAGGAAGAGACAGAAGAATTGAAGGAATCGGAGGAGTGAGATATAATAGTTGATTGCGTGTTTTCAGGAGGAGAAGAGTATGCCAACTATTAACCAGCTCATCAAACACGGAAGGGAGAAGAAGAGGAAGAAGTCGAAAGCCCCCGCCCTAGAGGGGTGTCCCCAGAAGAGGGGAGTCTGCGTTAGGGTATATACGGTAACTCCCAAGAAGCCTAACTCCGCCCTCAGGAAGGTCACGAGGGTAAGGCTCTCGAACGGGATAGAGGTGACCGCCTACATCCCCGGTGAGGGGCACAACCTCCAGGAGCACTCGATAGTTCTGGTGAGGGGCGGAAGGGTCAAGGACCTTCCCGGTGTCAGATACAAGGTGATAAGGGGAGCGCTCGACGCCGCCGGAGTTCAGGGAAGAAGGCAGTCCCGTTCCAAATACGGAGCCAAGAGGCCCAAGGAAGAGAAGGGAGGTTAAGGCATGCCGAGGAAAGGACCCGTTACCCCCAGAGAGATACCCCCAGATCCCAAGTACGGGGACGTTCTCGTACAGAAACTGATAAACAAAGTCATGAAGGACGGCAAGAAGAGCGTTGCCGAGTGGATAGTTTACACCGCCCTCGAGGAGGCGGCCAAAGAGAGGAAGATGACACCCGTGGAGCTCCTTCACAAGGTCATAGAGAACCTCAAACCCCAGTGGGAGGTCAGGCCCAGGAGGGTAGGAGGAGCCACATACCAGGTTCCCATAGAGGTTCCCGAAAGGAGACAGATAAGCCTCGCTATAAGGTGGCTCGTCGAGGCGGCGAGAAACAGACCCAGAGGAAGGGGATCCTACACTATGATCCAGAGGCTGAAGGCGGAGCTCCTCGATGCTCTCGACGGCAAGGGAGGAGCCTTTAAGAAGAAAGAGGATACCCACAAGATGGCTCAGGCGAACATGGTCTTTTCCCACTTCAGATGGTAAGGAGGTAAGAGATGGCAAGGGCGGTTCCGATAGAAAGGCTAAGGAACATAGGTATAGTGGCGCACATAGACGCCGGTAAGACCACCACCACCGAGAGGATCCTTTACTACACGGGAAGGACCTACAAGATAGGTGAGGTCCACGAGGGCGCTGCCACTATGGACTGGATGGAGCAGGAGAAGGAGAGGGGAATAACGATAACCGCAGCTACCACGGCCTGCTTCTGGCCAAGGAACAACCAGAAGTACCAGGTAAACATAATAGACACACCGGGACACGTGGACTTTTCCGTCGAGGTTGTCCGTTCGATGAAGGTCCTCGACGGGATAGTCTTCATC
>JALWEK010000086.1 GCA_027014185.1 Aquificaceae bacterium | reverse complement strand
CTTTGAACCTGTATTGGAAGAGCTCCTGCATTATCTCCTCGCTCTCGGAGAGGGCTACTATGCAGTTTCTCACGTCCCCCGGTGCGGGGATATTGTATATCTTCCTCAGCCTTCCGGTGCTCCCTCCGCTGTCGGCCACTGTAACTATCGCGGTAAGCTCCCTTATACCGTCCCCCACCTCCTTCTTCAGACCTCTCAGCAGCGTCGAGAGCCCCGTTCCCCCGCCTACTGCAACTACCCTCATGCCTTTACCTCCTCTTTGTATATATCGGTAGATCTTCTCGCCATGAGAGTTCCGCATCCTCCGAGCTTATCCTTCCTGAACCTTGTAGAGAGTGTAACCCTCACGCCCATGCTCCTTAAAAGATTGAATGCCTCTTCGTACTCCTCTTGGGAGACCGGCTCAAGACTACCGACCTTGTTGTAGTAAAGGAGTGTAACCCCTACCCCGAGCTCGAGAGCCGTTTGCCCAAGTCTTACAAGCTCTTCTTCAGAATCGTTTATCCCTTTTAGCAGTAAGTACGCAAGGCTAACCTTCTTCCTCTTCTTCCTGGTTAGCAGTGGGAGTTTAACCTTAAGGAAGCTGATAAGGTGCTCTACATTGCCCCCCTGGGGCATTATCTCCTTTCTAATGCGTGGGTCGAGGGAGTGGATCGACACGCTCACCCCGTTGTGGGGCAGGTCTAGGAGCTGGGAGAGATTTCCAAGGGGAAAACCGGTGGTGTAGAAGGACACCTTTAAACCCTCGGACCTGAAGAACTCGAAAGCCCTTCTAACGTTCTCCCAGTTGGCGAGTGGCTCCCCTATCCCGGCAACGGCTATCCTTTTTACGGGTAGCAAGCCTCTGGCCAGCGCGTACTGGCCTACTATCTCCTTGTAGCTCAGGTTCCTAAAAAGCCCGTTTCTGCCTGAGGCACAGAAGGTACATCTGACATGGCAACCCACCTGGGTGGAGATGCACAAGGTATCTCCCCTATAGTGGACAGCCTCTATCAGGTGCCCGTCTCCGAGTTCAAAGGTGAGTAGCTTGTTCAGCTCGCTCTCAGTTATGGAGAGTAATCTCATGCTTTACGCTTTCCTCCGAGAACCTCCTGCAACATCCGCCGCATCCCCTGCAGGTTTCTATAGCCTTTTCGTACCCTTTCGGGAGCAGCTCCTCCAGGTTCATCTCTCTCTTCTTATCCTCTATCTGGAGCAGAACTACGTTCCTCAGGGGGTCCACCTCCAGCAAGGTCGCCACCTTCCCGTCAAGGCAGATCTCACTTCCCTTCTCGGGAAGTATATGCTTCACAAGGTAGTTCTCCTTTTCAAAGGACATACAGCATACGAGTCTGCCGCAGGGTCCGGTGAACTTGGAGGGGGAGAGGGGAAGGTTCTGTTCCTCTATATCCTTAAGGGATATGGAATCGAACTTCTCCATGAACCTCATGCAACAGGGCACCTCTCCGCAGAGACCTATCCACCCGAGGATCTGAACAGCGTCCCTTACCCCCACCTGCCTCATCTCTATCCTCTTTCTGAATATCTTCGCGAGCTCCCTAACCAGCTTCCTGAAGTCCACCCTGTCCTCTGCGGTGTAGTAGAAGAATATCTTTTTCGAGTTCAGGGGAACGTAGGCCTTAAGAAGGTGCATCTCCAGACCCTGCTCCTTTATCTTCTCCTTACAGGTCTGGAAAGCCCTCTTGCTCTCCTTCTCATTCTTCTCCAGTATCTTAAGGTCTCTCTTCGTCGCCTTCCTGAGGAACCTGTACCTTATACCGGTGGGGCTGTCTTCCTTAGAGTAACCGAGGACCCTCACCACGTCCTCGCCCTTCTCATCAGAATCGACAACAACCACCTCGTCCCTCGAAACGTCCTCGTTACAGTCCTCAAGCACACCTATCTTGTTCGTGTCGAAGCTCCTGACCTTTATGTAATTCATGCTTGTTACCTCCACATGGAGTAAAGGGAGAAAACAGCCAGACTGAACCTCAAACCTCTTCTCAGTCCAGCCCTGATCTCCTCAAACCTCCTCATCATCATCTCAAATCTATCATAATCTAATTCCTTTCTCAGGAAAGTCTCCCTGATCCTATCCTCCAAGAGCCTCAGGAAGAGGAGCTTATCCTCAATATCCCTCCTTTCCATCTCCTGAGTAGCTTTGTAAACCTTGGCGGGATCAGAGCTCAGGAAATCCTCCAGCATTTTAACTATATCCTTCTTCTCCTTAAGCTCCCTAGCCAGAGCGAGACTTCCCTTCGAAGCCTCGTATAGATCCTCGCTCTCCTCCCCAAGAAGCTCGTAAAAGCTCTCTCTGTCTAAAGGTGAGAACTTCACCTGATACGTTCTTGAGGTTATGGTAGGGAGGAGTGCCTCTTTCCCTTCGGAAACCAGTATGAAATGGGTATCCTCCGGAGGCTCCTCCAACACTTTCAGCAAGGCGTTGGCGGACTCCTTGGTCATGAGATGGACGTCGTCCATGAGAACGACCTTCCTCTTGGAGAGGGCTGGTTTCTTGTATGCGAACTCCTTAACTGACCTAACCTGATCGATCTTGAGGCTAGTCCCGTCCGGAGGAACGAATACAAAGTCTGGATGCTCGCCCGAGAGGTAAAGGAAGACTTTTTTACCGTTAACTTCCTCAAAAGAGCTTATACTCTCCCAGTCGCCTCCCAGTATCAGCTCGGTTATGTGCTCTATGTGATGGCAGGAAGGACACTCACCGCATCCCCAAGGGACCTCCTCTAAGCAGAGGAGTCCCCTCGAGAACTCCAAGGCGCATACGGTTTTACCGACTCCGGGGGGACCGTAGAAGAGCATCGCGTTTGGGATCCTTTTGCCAGAGTAGAGCTTATCGAGAAAATCCTTTACCCTCTCCTGATCTCTGAGGCGCATAGTTTTAATTTACAAAAGTTTTCTATATCTTGGCGTAGATTCCCGCGGATTTATATACCAAGGCAAGTGTCCACTGGCACGAAAACCGTCCACTCAAAGGTGTTCGGTTCGTTGTTCAGATATGCTGCAAAGATGATGAAAGGCTCCCTTTCTTCTGACGTATACTTCTCCATGAAGTAATTTATAACCCTCTCCATCTCCGAAAACGGAATGTTTTCTCCTAGTGCACATGACAGGAAGTAAGCCCCCACCTTCCTCATATCTATCCCTGCACCGTAGAGAGGATTGTCAAGGGCAGATTCGAGAGCCTCTATTCCGTCCTCTTTAGGCTCTCCCACTCCAACACATACACTTCTCCCGGTTGAACATTCAAAGGGGACTACAAAGTCTACCCAGTCAACACATATCATCTGCCAGCCCGGAGTTAAAGGAAGGATTATAGACTTTAAAATTCCAGACATCAGCCTGTTTGCCCTTTCAAAAGCTTTTCTTACCGTCAATTCTTGCCAGGGAATTTTGTTGTAGTCCACAATTATAGTAAAGTCAACTGCCTTTTTAACCTCTTCAAGTGCTTCCAGGGCTTTCTCTCTCATTCTCTTTCCCTCAAAATCAAAAGGTAGAGAGACCAGAGCAAGACTGTTCTGAGCATATATTTTAGAACTATTCTTATAGCAAGTGGTTATCTCTCTACCAAAGTTTACAAGTGCACTTGCACCTGTTTTAAAACCTCCGAGACCAGCTACGAATATAGTTCCTACTGCATTTTTAAGTTGGGGAATCTCTGTTTTTTCAAGCTCTTCAAGGGAAAAGACATTGTTTATACGGAGAGTTCCTTTCTTTCTTACCTCTTCAATTTCGGAGTGCTTATCAAAGTAAAAGAATTCAGCCTCGGTTTCCCTTGGGTTAATCTCGGAACAGAACTCGTTGAGCACCTCACGGCCCATTCTGCCGAGCCCTACGATGTTGAGCCATCTTTCGGGAAAAGCCATCTTTATAAATTTTAATTTTTATTGGTTTTTATTGAGGTGGTTTTTAACCCATTCACATAGTCAAGACTAATTCCCCACATTCTGAGTATTTCTATAATAC
>JALWEK010000085.1 GCA_027014185.1 Aquificaceae bacterium | reverse complement strand
CTCCACGGCCTCTATAAGCTCTGGGGAGAGGCCGTTCCTCTCGGTGAGTATCAACACAACCTCGTTCTGAAGTCCTAGGTCGAACATCTTGGACACGTACTTCTTCCTACCTTTAGGGTCCTTCGACCTTATAAGCAGGGCGAGAGAGGATGGCGTGAGGGGAAGTTTCTCTACCTCCTGAAGGGCCTCTTCCCCTCTGGCCTCCGCGAGCATGGAGGCCAGCACCCGCTTCTCCACATCCCTAAGCTGCTTCTCCGAGTCCTGCACCAGGCTCCTTTGAAGATCGAGGCCCTTCTCGTAATCCCCCTCCAAAAAGTAGATGCTCCTGAGCATCCTCCTGGCCTCCAGGTTCTCCCAGTTCTTCCCGAGGGCCTTCTCCAGCAAATTCCTAGCCCTCTCTCTGTCTTTCTTAAAGATCCTTTTGGCGAGCGTTGTCTCCACTATGCCGAGTCCGTACCTCTGAAGGTGAAGGGAAGGCTCTTTCTCGAGATGACTGAGGACCTCTACATATACGGGGACCGTTTCCTCCTCGTCGAGGACCTTCACCAGCTCCGACTCGGCCCCCGCGTACCTCCCGGTCCAGAGCTTCCTGAGGGCCTTTTTAAGCCTGTCGCCGTATCTCCTGGTCCCCACGTATCTGAGCTCGGAGGACAGGTAAGCTACTAGGAAGCCGATAACAAAGCTCAAAAGTATGGAAAGGAACAGAGGAAGTTTGAAGGAGTACTTGAGAAACTTTATCTCGACCTCCTGGAGGTTGTAGTACGCGAAGACGAGTGCCAAAAAGAGCAGGAAAAGGAACAGAGCCACCTTGAGAACTATCATACCTCCACCCTCTCCGCCTCAGCCCATATCCATTCTATACCGTAGTGCTCCCTCCACTCCGGGGTGAAGATGTGGACTATAACATCGAGGAGGTCTATAAGTATCCAGTTTCCGAACTCCATGCCCTCAACGTGGTCCACCGTGTAACCTGCCTTCTCAGCTTCTTCCACCAGATGATCTGCCAGGGCCCTGGCGTGGACGGGTGAATTGGCTGTGGCTATCACGAAGAAGTCCGCTATGTTCGTCAGCTTTGAAACGTCGAGGATGACCAGATCCTCTGCCTTCTTATTCTCAAGGGTATTCTTTATGAATCTCAGCTTTTCCATGCCTTCTTCTTCAGAAGCTCCTCCAGTTTCCTGTAGTACAGTGTGTTCCCGTATACCTCCCTGTACTTCTTCATAGCTTCAAGGGCCTCCTCCCTGGCTCTTTTGCCTATCTTTTCCCACCTTTCAATCTCATCTTCTAGAAACTTTATCCTCCTCTCAACGGCCTTCCTCTCCTCTCCTTTAACGTCTTCGAGCTTGTCCTTAGTCTCATCGAGCAGATCCTTTATCTTATCCTTTTCGAACCTGACCTGTTCGTCGGAAAGGAGGAGGCACCTTATATACCTGAAGGCTACCTCTTCCTCAGAGACGTACTTGGAGAAGTTCAGAAGAATTTCCCTGTACCTTATAGCCGCAGAGTAGGTGTAGCCGTAATCCTCGTAGAACCTGGCTATCAAGAGCTCATGCTTTGCTATCTTCCTGTAAGCCTCGTCTATTAGCTCCTGAACCTTGGGAGCGAACGGGCTGTTGGGGAACCTACTCAGAAACTCCTTAGCCTTGTCTATCGCCTTCCAGGTGTACTCCTGATCCCTGTAAGGGTCGGGTGAGACCTTTATGTAGCTGTCCACGAGCAGGTAGTAGGCCTCCTCCGTCCTTGAGAGCTTAGGGTAGTAAAAGATATAGTCCTCCAAGGCGACAACGGCGTTAACATAATCGCCGTCCAGGTAGTAGCTCTTCCCCAGGAGGAACTTAGCGTTCTCTATCTGACGAGGAGTCAGGTAGTCCATAAACTTCAGGGCCTCGTTGAAGTTCCATGCGGCATCGTCGTACTCTTTCTCGTTGAAAGCCTTTATTGCGGCGGTGTAGTACTCCTGGGCCTTCCTGGCCCTCTTCTCCTCGGTCATCTTGGCACAGCTACCCAAGAGCAGCACAGCCAGAAGTAAGGGGATTATCTTTTTCATCCTCATCCTGCTAAGAACATCTCGTAGTAATCGAGCGGAACGTCACACTCTTCTTTTATGTGAACCCACTGCTTCAGGTTCTTCTTCTCCAGCAGCTTCTCTACGCTTCCCTTTAAAGTGGGGTTTACCCTGAGCTCCAAGTACCTGCCCTTGAAATAGTTTATCTCCTTCTCGATCTCGTAGAGAACGACCTCGGGGCTCTTTATAAACCCCTTCCCCTTACAGTACGGGCAATCGACCGAGAGCAACCTGGTTACGCTTGGCGTCTCCTTCTTCCTCGTGAGTTCCAAAAGTCCGAGGTTCGTTATACCGTAAACGTGAACCTTAGATCCCTCGTCTGAGAAGAGCTCCTTAACCTTTTTTACCACCCTGTCCCTGTTTTTCTTATCCTTCATGTCTATGAAGTCTATTATTATGATGCCGCCTATATCCCTGAGTTTTATCTGCTTGGCTATCTCTTCGGCGGCTTCGAGGTTGGTCTTAAGGGCGTTCTCCTCCAGAGTGTCTCCACACCCGGATCCGCTGTTTACATCTATAACGGTCATGGCCTCCGTTTCCTCTATGATTATGTACCCTCCTCCCTTCAGCCATATATACTTGGCGAAGAGCTTGGTCATAGCCTTGTCGAGGCCGTACCTCTTAAAAAAGACGCTCATGTCCCTTACGTACCTGACCTTCTCGACCAGTTCGGGAAAGTTCTCCTCCAAGAATGAGAGGATCTCCGCCCACAACTCCCTGTCGTCAACCACTATCTCTGATAGATCGTGCCAGTAGTCCCTTATCATCTGTGCCCAGATCGGCACCTCCTCGTGGAGGAGACCCGCCTTGATGGAAGAGGCCTTCTCCCTTATCTTCTCCCAGGTTCTTCTCAGAGAGTCCAGTTCCTGCAAGAGCTCTTCTTCCGAGACCCACTCGGCGGAGGTCCTAACTATCACACCATCGTTCTGAAGCTCCCTTTCTAGGAGCTCCTTGAAATACCTTCTCTTCTCCTCGTTCTCTATCTTCGACGATACGAAGACCTTGTTTGTAGTGGGCAGGTAAACGAGGTACTTCCCGGGGATGCTTATACGGCAGGTTACCTTTGCCCCCTTCTCCTCTATAGGCTCCCTTTTCATCTGAACTATAACCTCGGCCCCCATATCCAGAGGGGCACATCCCTCCTCACCCTCACCCTCCAAACCCTTGAAGGGCAGGTAAGCCTCCTTATCTAGACCTATATCTACAAAGGCTCCGTTCAGGCTCTTGGCGAGCCTCTTTATCCTCCCCTTGAATATGCTTCCCGCAAGCCTCTGATCCTCCCTCTTCTCTACCTTTATCTCCGAGATCTCCTTTTCCTTTAGTAGGAAGGAAAGTACGAGGCTTTTGCTTGCGGATATTATAAGGCGCACATCCATCGGTAGATATTTTAAAGTATTTTCTGATATGCCCATCGGTCTTATAGCTGGAAGGGGTAGGCTGCCTGAGATCTTCAAAGAATCGGCACGGAGATCGGGAGAGGAGGTCTTCAGCGTAGGTGTGAAGGGCATAACCGATTCGCAGGTGGACGAGCTCCTGCCTGTGGGAAAGGTAGGGGGGTTGATAAAGCTATTTAAAAAGAAGGGGGTTCGTGAGATCGTCATGCTCGGGAAGTTCGAACACAGGCTCATATACACGGGCCTTCTCAACTTCGATCTGAAAGCTCTCTCCGTTTTAAGGCGTGCAAAAGATAGAAGGCCTGCGAGTCTGGTTAAGGCCTTTATGGAGGTCCTCGAGGAGGAAGGCTTTGAGTTCATAGACCCTACGCCATATCTCAGGGAGCTCCTGGCTGACGAGGGTGTTATGGGCAGGAGGGAGCCTGAAGAGGAGGCTACCGAGGACGGCATATTCGGATTCTTCATAGCTAAGGAGCTGGCAGAGCTCGATGTGGGTCAGACGGTAGTGGTCAAGAGCAAGGCCGTCGTTGCCGTTGAGGCTATGGAAGGTACACAGGAGACTATAAGGAGGGGAGGAAGGATAGGAGGTAAGGGAACCAGGGTTGTGAAGGTGGCCAGGAAGAACCAGGACTTCAGGATAGACGTTCCCACGGTCGGGATCGAGACCCTCGAGGTTATGAGGGAGGTGAAGGCCGACTCCCTGTTCCTCG
This sequence comes from Aquificaceae bacterium, assembly GCA_027014185.1. Lineage (GTDB taxonomy): Bacteria > Aquificota > Aquificia > Aquificales > Aquificaceae > Hydrogenivirga. The sequence continues at coordinate 8,401 of JALWEK010000085.1, read as the reverse complement.
AGGCGGGTAAGGTCTATATAGTCGATAAGGAGAAGTTCCTGAGGGTTGCGGATAGGCTCGGTATATCCGTGATAGGGTTATGTTAAAATGAACCACCATGAAGCATGAATGGGAGAAGTACAAGGAGAAGGTTCTAGAACTCAGGGAGATATTTAAGAACAAGAGTGAAGGCAGCGAGGTGGACGTGGACGTATTCCTCCCGGGGGAAGAGGGGTACGAATCCGAGGTCGGCGTTCCATACGTGAGGGTTAGGTACTATGTAAACGAGCATTACTACGAGAGAAGGATAGATCTCTACGAATATCATCTCAGGAGGGATCTGGAGGAGCTCGTCAATCTCATAGAGCACTTTATACAAGAGTTCGAGATGGAGATAGATCAGAGCGAGTACGGAGGAGGATGATTAATATCCCTTATCTCAAGGAGGGGTGGCCGAGCGGACGAAGGCGGGGGATTTGAAATCCCTTGAGGGTTCGCAGCCCTCCGTGGGTTCGAATCCCACCCCCTCCGCCAGCTGGAAACATGAAGGTCGCGACCTACAACGTAAACTCCATAAAGGCGAGGAAGGACCTGCTTTTCCAGTGGCTTGAAAGACAGCCGGTAGATGTTCTCTGTCTCCAGGAGCTGAAGCAGGAAGAGAAAAACTTTCCTTTCGAAGAGTTCAGGGCCAGGGGCTACGAGTGCGAGGTATTTTCCCAGAAGGCCTACAACGGAGTATGCATATGCTCCAGGTTCCCCATAGAGGAGGTGAGAAAGGGCTTTGGGGACGAGTACTTCGATAAGCAGAAGAGAATCATAACCGGGAGGATAGAGGGTGTATGGTTCGTGAACGTGTACGCCCCTCACGGAGATCTGAGGGGAACCGACAAGTTCTACTACAAGCTCGAGTTTTACGAGAGACTCCTTCAGTTTTTGAAGGAGAACTTCTCCCCGAACGACCCTGTATGCATGGTCGGGGACTTCAACGTGGCGAGAGAGGATATAGACGTCTTCGATCCGGAGCTTCTGAGAGATACCATAGGTACCATGAAGGAGGAGAGGGAAGTCTTCGAAAGGATCATAGAGTGGGGGTTTATAGACGCTTTCAGGTATCTTTACCCTGACAAGGTCCAGTTTACCTGGTGGGACTACATAGGGGGTATGATCTGGAAGGACAAGGGTATGAGGATAGACTACATACTCGTAACGGACCCCTTGAAGGATAAGCTGAAGGATGTATTCGTGGATCTGTGGCCCAGGAAGAGGAGGAAACCTAAGCCCTCGGACCACGCTCCCGTCGTCGGGGTGTTGGAGGTATGAAGGCCGTCCTGTTCGCCCTTCTCTCGGCACTCGTCTGGGGAACCGCCCCGCTAATATTCAAGGTAGGGTTGAGGGGAGAGGTGCCTCCCCTAGTGGGGATCTTTTACCATAACCTTACTGCAGCCCTGTTCGCCCTCGTATCCATACTACTCGTTAGGGAGTCTCTGAGCTATCCCACGAGGGACATCATCATAGTATCCTTCGGAGGGTTCGTGTCCGGCTTCCTAGGGCTTCTCCTCTACTACAAGGCGATAAAGGTTGGTGAGGTGTCGGTAGTGGCACCCATAGTGGCGAGTTCTCCCCTCTGGGCTAGCCTTCTTGCCTTCATTCTCCTGGGTGAGGCCTTTTCCTTCATGAAACTCCTCGGAACTATTCTCGTGGTATTGGGGGTTATACTTATAACCACATCAAGGTGATAAGGTTCCTGGCTGTAATCCTCCTGCTGGCGGTCGGTGTTCTCGGCCTGGTACTTCCCCTGCTTCCCGGATGGCCCTTTCTGCTGCTCGCACTTTACATGCTGGGCCTCGTAAGTAAGAGGATGCTTCTGAAGGGGCTCAAACGTCTGGGAGGCAAGAGGGGAGGGCTGCTCAGGAAGCTGATAGCGTGTCTGATTATAAAGGTAGTTTACAGAAAAAGGCTTAACTTAAAATAAGTTCGATGGCGAGGATCACCCTTCGGACACTGAAGAAAAAGAAGGAGAGGGGAGAGAAGATAACGATGGTGTCCACCTACGACTACCTCTCGGCGAGGTTCTGTGAGGAGGTGGGCATAGACTCCATCCTGGTTGGGGACTCACTGGGTATGGTTTTCCAGGGACTGGACACCACGCTCCCGGTTACGCTCGACGAGATGATATACCACACGAAGGCCGTTTGCCGGGGTGCCCCAAACACATTCGTAATCGTGGATATGCCCTTCCTGAGCTATCAGGTATCGCTGGAGGAAGCGGTCAGGAACTGCGGGAGGGTCCTGAAAGAGACCGGCGCCCAGGCTGTAAAGCTCGAGGGAGGTGAGGAGATAGCGGAGCTGGTTTACAGGCTTCACTCGATAGGGATTCCCGTGGTGGGGCACATAGGATACACACCTCAGTCGGTTCACAGCTTCGGAGGCCCTAAGGTCTTCGGTAAGGAGGGGGAAGAGGCAGAGAGGCTTAAAAGGAGCTTCAAAGCCCTCGAAAACGCAGGGGCCTTCATGATAGTCTTAGAGAGCGTCCACTGGCAGGTGGCTAAAGAACTCACCGAAACCTCCGATGCTATAACCGTAGGCATAGGGGCGGGCAGGTACTGCGATGGTCAGGTGCTCGTGTTCCATGACATCGTGGGGCTTTACGAGGAGATCAAACCCAGGTTCGTCAGGAGGTACGTCGAGGGTGCAAAGATCTTTAAGGAAGCCCTGCGTAAATTTAAAATAGACGTAGAGGAGGGATCCTTCCCCTCAGAAGAGGAAAGCTATGGAGCATGAGAAGATCTTAAACCTTCTCGTGAAGGCGGGGTTCATAAAGGACCAGGACGTTAAAAAGGTCCTCAAAGAGAAGAAGGAGGACGAGGACATATTCCAAACGCTCCTCAGGCTGAAGATACTCAGCGAAAAGGACATAATGAACTTCTTCCAGAACATACTCCCTCAGAAGATATGGAAGGAGGAGGTGAGCGAGCTCGAGGTCCCCTCCCACATACTCAACTCCATACCCCAGGAGTTCATGAGAAAGTACAAGGTAGTTCCGGTGAAGTACGAGAAAGGGAAACTCCATGTCATAATGCTCAACCCCTTGAACCAGAACCTTGTGAACGAGATAAGGTTTTACACGAAGGCGAGCAGCGTCATACCCTACGTGGCCCCACTATCGACCATAGAGAAGATACTCGACAAGCAGTTCCCCAAGCTCGGCGACGTCCTCAGCCAGATAGAGGATACCGAGGTGGAGATAGAGAAGGACGAGGAGGAGACCCCCATAGAACAGCTCATCCACGCGACCGAAGAGGCCCCGATAGTCAAGCTCGCCAACGGCCTTATATACGAAGCGGTTTCCATGGGGGCCTCGGACATACACATAGAGCCCTTCGAGAAGAAGGTCATAGTCAGGTACAGGGTGGACGGGGTCCTGAGGATATACCATCAGCTCCCGGTGAACATAAAGGACAGCCTGGTGGCGAGGTACAAGATAATGGCGAACCTCGACATAGCCGAGAAGAGGAAGCCCCAGGACGGTAGGATAAGGATAAAAATAGAGAAGAGGAAGATAGACCTGAGGGTATCCACCGTTCCAACCGTTTACGGCGAGAAGGTCGTCATGAGGATCCAGGAGGCCGAAAGGTACCTCAACGTGAAGCTGGAGGACCTCGGCTTCGAGCCGGACGACCTTGAGAAGTTCAGGAGGGCCATATGGAAACCCTGGGGCATGATACTCGTTACCGGTCCAACTGGTTCCGGTAAGACGACTACCCTCTACTCGGCTCTGATGGAGAGGAACCACCCGGACGTGAACATAATGACAGCCGAGGACCCGGTGGAGGTAGCCATACCCGGGATAAACCAGGTACAGGTGAACGAGAGGATAGGCCTGACCTTCTCGAACGTCCTGAGGGCCTTCCTGAGGCAGGACCCCGACATAATACTCGTGGGTGAGATAAGGGACTACGAGACCGGGGATATAGCCATAAGGGCATCTCTGACCGGTCACCTGGTCTTCTCAACCCTGCACACCAACGATGCACCGACGACGGTGACGAGGCTCACCGATATGGGGATAGAGCCCTTCCTCGTGGGATCTTCCCTCATACTCATAGTAGCCCAGAGGTTGATAAGGAAGCTTTGCCCTAACTGTAAGCAGCCGCACGACATACCCAAGGAGGCCCTGGTTAGGCTCGGCCTCATAGAGTCTCCCGATGAGGATATAGTGGTGTACAAGGCGAGCGAGAAGGGATGCGAGGTCTGTAACAACACCGGATACAAGGGGAGGACCGCCGTACACGAGATCATGGAGATAGACGAAGAGCTCAGGAAGCTTATCATAAAGGGCGGCACGGCGGACGACCTGAGGGACTTGGCCGTAAAAAAAGGTATGAGGACCCTGTACAAGAGCGGATTGATAAAGGTGAAGAAGGGCATAACCTCCCTCGAGGAGATAAACAGAGTTCTTATGCAATGAGGCTTCTTCTTACACTCCTCTTCCTTCCAATCCTGATCTACGCTAAGGAGCTCGAGACCTGCTACAAGGTTTACTTCTGGTTCCTACCGGTTGCCGAGAGCTGTGTGCTGTACAGTAAGGAAGGGGAAGAGCTCAGGATAAAATCCTGGGCGAAGACGGTGGTCGTCGGCAGGCTCGTCAAACCTGTGAACAGCTGGGGAGAGGCCACCCTTATGGGCCTGAGGCCGAAGAGCTTTTCCCTGTACCAGAGGGAGGGATCTTACATAAGGGATCACCTGTACCTCTTCGACGAGAAGGGGATAGAGTACAGGATAGTGAGGTACAAGAAGGAGGGGCAGATAGTTAAGGAGGGCTTCTTCGAGAGCTCCGTCTATCTCTTAGATCCTTTCTCCACCTCCTTCCTGGTTTACCTGGACACCCCCAACTTCAAGGGTGGGACGGTTATGATTTTCTACGACGGTAAGGTTCAGAGCGTTGAATACAGGACCGAAGGGGAGGAGAGGGTAAGGGTGATGGACAGGGTTTACGACACGTGGAAGGTCCTTCTGGTCCCGAAGATAGACACTAAGGGGATGCTTAAACCCAAAGGTAAGTGGCATGTTTGGGTGGATAAGAAGACCAACATCCCGGTCATGCTGAAGGTCAGCTTTACCATAGGGAGTGCGAGGGTCTATCTTAAAGATCTCAGAGGAGATCTGAACCTTTTTAAGGAGGTAAAGTATGAACAGGCTAAGCTATTTTAAGGAGCTCCTCAAGAAAGCTCCCGAAAACCCAATGGTCCACTACTCCCTGGCACAGGAGTACTACAAGGTTAAGGATTACGAGAACGCTATAAGGCATATAGAAGAGTACCTCAGGATACAGGAGGACGAGGGCGCGGTTTACAGGCTTCTGGCTAAGTGTTACGAGGAGCTCGGAGAGTTCAGCAAGGCCGTTGAAGTGCTGGAAAAGGGTATAGAGCAGGCCCTTAAATACAACCATCCGAGCATGGCTGAGGAGTACAGACAGTGGATAGAGGAGCTCAGGAGCATGAGTTTCTAATCGGACAGGGCGGTAACCTTCTCCTCGCTACCCAAGACGAGGAGCACATCACCTTCTAAAACCCTGTCCTTAGCCGAGGGATTTACTATCACATCGTCCCCCCTCTTTATAGCGAGCACCGTTATGCCGTACCTTTTCCTCAGGTCGAGATCCTGAAGGGTCTTCCCGGTGATCTTATCGGGGGCCCTTATCTCGAAGATGCTGTACCCCGGTGCGAAGGGTATCTCCTCGAGCATACCGCCTATGAGAAGTGAACGGGCTAGTTTTACACCCATCTCCATCTCCGGGTAAACTACCCTCTTCACCCCGAGCCTCCTCAAAACCTCACCATGTAGGGGATTTATCGCCTTCGCCACTATATCTTTGATTCCCCTCCCCAGAAGGATAACGGTAACCAGTATGCTCGCCTCTATGTTCACCCCTATGCTTATAACGACCGTGTCGGCCGTGAATATCCCGGACTCCTCGAGGGCCTTCTCGTCGAGGGCATCGGCTATGTAAGCGTGGGTTACCAGGTCGCTCACACGCCTAACCTTGTCCGGATCCTTATCGACCGCTATCACCTCGGCCCCGGACTCCGCCAGCGTCTTGGCAACGTGGTAGCCGAACCTCCCCAGACCTATTACGCCGAACACCTTCCTCATAACAGCAACCTCGCCTCCGGATGCCTAACCCTCGGCTCCCTCTCCCTACCTATCATAGCAACGGCGAAGCTCAGTATCCCCACCCTTCCGACCACCATGGTAAGCACTATCAGTAGCTTCCCAAGGGGCGAGAACCCGGCACAGAAGCTCAGCCCCTCTCCTGACCCGAGGGAGAGACCTGTAGTTGAGAAGGCGGACACAACCTCGAAGACGGTACCCAGGAAGTCCTTCTCCTCGATCCTGTCTATCAGGAGGTTTACGAAGGATATGTAGGTGAACGAGAGGGTTATTATAACCATCGCCCTGTGTATCTGATGAGGTGGTATGCTCCTCTTGAAGACGACGACCTCGGAAACACCCCTTATGTAGGAGAATATGGAAAGGAGCATTACGGCGAGCGTTGTTGTCTTTACACCTCCGCCCGTCCCACCCGGGGATGCCCCCGCGAACATAAGAAGGATCAGCAGGAAGAGGGTGGACTCTGAGAGACTTCCTAGATCCACGGTGCTGAAGCCGGCGGTCCTCGAAGACACACTTAAGAAGAAGATAGAGAGTAGCCTCTCTTTCCAGCTCAGGGACCACACTCCCCCGTAATGGAAGAGCTCGGTAAGGAGCAGGGCCAACCACCCACCGATTATAAAGAATACCGTTGCGGTGAGGACCAGTTTGGTATGGGTGGAGAGCCTGTTTATATCACCCTTTAGGTAAAGGTAAAGCTCGTTTATAACGAAGAAACCGAGACCTCCCGTAACTACCAGCGTGCAGATGACTAGGTTGAAGAACATATCTCCCCTGAAGTCTATGAGGCTGTTGGAGAAGGTAGAGAACCCGGCGTTGTTGAAGGCGGAAACCGAGTGAAAGAGCGATATGAAGGCGGCTTCCTTTGGAGGGTACCTCCCGCTCAGGTCCAGAAGCAGGAGCAGGAAACCGAGGAACTCGACCACGAAGACGAAAAGTATCACCCTCCTTAGGAAACGCACTAATCCGTACACACCCGGGTAGTTCAGGGCCTCGGAAAGTATCAGCCTCTCCTTCAGGCCTATCCTCCTCCCCAAGGTTATTAGGAAGAAGGTGGTCAGGGTCATGTAACCCAGTCCTCCTATCTGTATCAGGAGCAGTACGAGGGCCTGGCCCAGGAACGTCAGGTCCTTACCTGTATCGAGAACGGTGAGCCCCGTGACGGTTACCGCCGATGTAACTGTAAAGAGAGCATCCACCCAACCCGCCGGCTCCTTTGTGGTGGGAAGAGTTTTGAAGAGGAGCGTCCCGGCGGTGATCAAGCCAAGGTAGGAAAGGAGTATGATCCTCGGGGGGCTTAGGTTAATACGCTTCACTCCACAGAATTATAATTCTTCCTAGGGAGGGTAGAGATGGGATCCTACACCTTGGTCTTCGATATAGAGACGGTCCCCACGGATGAGGAGAAGCTCTCGAAGGAGGAGCTCGAGTACCTCTTCAGGAGAGCGGAGAACGAGGAGAAGGAGGAGAGGATCAGGAACATGATGGGGCTGTGGGCCTTTACGGCCCATCTGGTCAGCTTGGGTCTGTTCACGCCAGAACTGAACAGGGCCCTCATACTCTACGTGGGGGATGAAACGGGCGAGGAAAAGGTAGAGATAGAGGGGGTTCAGGTCAGGCTCAGGTCCTTCCCCGTATCCGAAGGGCTGGAAGAGGCGGAGAGGAAGATACTCAGGGAGTTCTGGGAGCTCCTCTCACGGGGAAACATCGGGAGGCTCGTCAGCTTCAACGGGAGGGGTTTCGACTCCCACTTTCTCATGCTAAAGTCTCTCATGCTCGGTGTGAAGGCTACGAGAGATCTCATGGGTAAGAGGTACGATTACAACAACCATCTGGACATACTGGACCTCCTGTCCTTCCACGGGGTGGGAAGGCTCTACTCTTTAGACTTCCTGTGCAGGAGACTCGGTATAGATACTCCCAAGGAGTTCATGAGGGCAGAGGAGGTGAAGGAGAGGTTCGATGAAGGGAGGTACAGGGACATAGCCCTATACAACTTCTACGATGTGCTTGCGATCAGCAGGCTGTACGAGAGGCTGATGGAAACCCTCGGCGACGCCTTGGGTTTGAACCCCTGAGGGATTATAATTATTAATCCCTACCGCAGGAAGGGTGGCCGAGCGGGCGAAGGCGCGGCGCTGGAAACGCCGTGTACCCGGCTTCGGGTACCGAGGGTTCGAATCCCTCCCCTTCCGCCATTATCCCTTATAATCCATATATAAAGGAGGGAAGAGCCATGGAGAAGAATATG
>JALWEK010000084.1 GCA_027014185.1 Aquificaceae bacterium | reverse complement strand
GCGAACTCCTCGGACCTCTTTTTGAGTATCTCTGCGGCCTTCATGAGTATCTCGTATCTCTGGTATGCTGTGAGGGAGGAGATCTCCCTAAAGCCTTCTTTCGCAGCCTCTATTGCCCTGTTTACATCTTCTTCCGTCCCCTGGGAGACCTTACCTATTACCTCGCCCGTGTATGGATAGACCACCTCTATCTTCTGTGGGCTGTCCACCCACTCTCCGCCCACGAGCATCCTCTTCTCGATCATGGCCCTGCCCTCCGGTGGGATACTTTAAACTTACTTCTCCTGGGCCTTCTTTTCATACTCGGGCTGGAATCCCACGACCGCCTCTTTGGAGAAGGTTATCTTGGTGTTAGCGTCCACCTTAAGGGTTACCGTTCTGCCCCCGATCTCAACGACCGTTCCCCATATCCCGGCGGAGGTTATCACCTTGTCTCCCTTCTTCAGGCTCTCTATCAGCTTCCTGTGCCTCTCCCTTTCCTTCTTTTGGGGTCTGATTATAAGGAAGTAGAAGATGGCGAAGATCCCCACCAGGAAGAGAACCTGAAAGAGTATGGCTCCCGTCGGGTCCGGTCTTCCCTGTCCCTGTGCGAAGGCTAAGTCTATCATCTTAATCCTCCTTCCAGTATTCCTCGAAGGCTATCCAGGTCCTCGGGATTATGAACTCTAAATTCTCCCAGGACTTCATGTATTTTACACGCTTACGGGCCGCTCTGCCGAGCGTGCTTCCAAAGACCTCGAGAGCCTCCTCCTCGTAATCTTCAGGCGAGCCCTCCAAGAGGGATTCTCCCGCCATAGCTCCAGTATAAACGGCGTTCGCTATACCGCCTCCCGTTATGGGATGACAGAAGCCCCCCGCATCCCCGGCGAGGAGCACGTTTCCCCTAACGGGATCCTTCACGCCCTCTGCCGGAATCCATCCCCCGGTCCTTCCCAGGATCTTATCCTCCACAATCCCTTCTGAGACGACCTCCCGGACGAACTCTCTGAGGGAGTGCATAACGTTTACCGGGTAATGTGGATCTATTCCCACCCCTACGTTCGCAAGGCTACCCTTCGGAAAAATCCAGCCGTACCCACCTGGGATGTAATCCCTGAAGTATATGAATAGATCACTCAGGGGGAGCTTCAGGGGCATGGTAAACTGAGCTGTGGCGAGGAAGCTCCTTATGTGCTCTCCCGTCAGTTTGGCCACCTTGGAGTGGGGCCCGTCCGCACCTACCACAAACTTCACCTCAACGCTGAAGCGCTCCCTCCTGTCTATGTTCTCCAGCCAGACCTTCCCGTCTTCAAAGCCCAGAAACCTGGTTCTCAGGAGTAGCTCCGTCCCTTCCTCCACTGCAAGCTCGGTTATGTTCGCATCGAAAACGTCCCTCCGGAGCATGTACCCTTCCGAGGGCATGCTCACTATCTCCCCCCAAGGGGTGAAGTGCACCATGTCCTTAACCTTCTGGACAACGGCTTTGCCGGTAAAGAACTCGGGAAACTTGTGTTCGAGCTGAATGGGGACAAACTCTGCGCACTGGACCGGAACGCCCGGTGCCCGTTTTATATCAACCAGAAGTACCCGTGCACCCCCTCTGGAGAGCACGTAGGCTGCCGTAGAACCTCCAGGGCCTGCACCTACTACAAGTACATCGTACTTCATTCATGTTTAGAATTTAGGTGGTTTTTCATTATCTTCCCCATCTTGAAGGTGGGGACGAACTTCTCCTTTACGAATATCTCAACTCCCGTCCTCGGGTCCTTTACAAACCTCGACGGCTTCTTCTTTATCTTGAACGTCCCCAGGCCCCTTATCTCCACCTTCTCGCCGCGGGTGAGGGCCTCGGCCATGGCCTGGAAGACCTGATCAACGATCACCCTTGCCTTCCTCTGGGGTATTCCCCTCCTGCGGGCTATTTCCCTCGTTATGTCCGACTTTTTCATTCTCTGCCTCCTCTATGTATATGGTCCTGACCTTTCCTTCTTTCCCTTTCGCCTGAAGGGTTTCGTTCTTCCTATCATACACTATCTCGTCGGCCTCTAAAAGATTTTTGTCCTCCTCCACCCTGGCCCTACCTCTGAGGACGATCACGTCCCTCTTGAGGTCGTATTCGGCATAATCTGAGAACGCTCTTCTGTTGGCCTCCAGGTACCTGACCTTTCCGGTTGCTATCACCTTCACCGGCTTTCCACTCTCATCTAAGAGGATCACCACCTCATCCGCCCTGAGGACGGACTCTCCCCTTATGAGCTTTACCTTTCCCTTGTAGATTATCCTGTCCTTCTTGAACTCTAGCTTCTGTGCCTCACCGGTTATCGGCTGGGAGAAGGATACACCCAGGAGTAGCAGGAGTGAGATAAGTTTATACCTCATGTTTGGTCTTTACCCTTCCTATTATAACCCTCAGAGGGTTAAGGTAAGCCTTAAAGCCCTTTCCCTCTACGAAGTTCCTTCCCCTCCACACCATGACCTTCCCGTCCCCGTAGAGGAGGTTTCTATTGAAATCTATAAAGGCTCTGTCCGTTTTCACGAAGAGAGCTTCACCCCGTATCTCTACACCTCCCTTCAGCTCCCCCCTGTTCTTATTCCTGAAGAAGGTTATGGAATCCGCCTTAACCACGTATCCGCTTGCGGATCTCAGGAGTACGCCTAGGAGATGTATCTCCTTTCCAAGAGAGACGAGCTCCCTTCCTTCTACCTTCCACTCCTCCCCACCTTCTCCGAAGACCTTTATGCTGACCTCCTGGGCTATACTCTTTTCGCGGATAAAAACCTTCGCCTCCCTGCTGAGCTTCTCTATGTAGGCGAGGGAGACGACCGAAAGCAGAACAAAGGCAGCGTGCAGGAAGAGGAACTTCATCCCAGATATTTTCCCACAAGCTCTCCGTAATCTCCCCTGAGCCTGAGTATGAGCTCGACCACCTCCCTCACCGCTCCCTTTCCCCCTTCCTTCAAGGTTGTATAGACAGCGAACCTCTTCACCAGTTCTGGGGCGTTCCTGACAGCTACGGGAAAGCCAACCCTTCTCATAACAGGTATGTCAACCAGATCGTCCCCAACAAACCCGACCTCTTCATGGGTCAGGCCCTTTTTCCTCAATATCTCCTCCAGTATCCCGTCCTTCTGGAACCTCCCCATGTATATCTCCTCTATTCCGAGCTCCAGAAGGCGATTCCTGAGGGCTTCGGACTCCCTACCGGATATGACCCCGGTCGATATCCCTACCCTCTGAAGGAGCTTTATCCCCAGGCCGTCATGGACGTTGAATACCTTTAGCCTCTCTCCCTCCTCCGTGTAGTAGAGCCTGCCGTCGGTCAGAACGCCGTCCACGTCCATCAGAAGGAGTTTTAGCCTCAGTGCCCTCTCCCTTAGGCTCAACAGCTCTTCACCTTAACCTTGGAACAGGCTCTCTTCAGTAAATCCAGAAACTCGTCGCTCTCCTGCATTCCGAATATCTGCATCACGATCCTGTCTTTATTTGGATCGTATATGAAGAAGGTGGGGGTCCCGTAAACCCTGAACCTCTTATCAAGGTAATGGGGAATGTCCTCCGTGTCCACTGGGACAACCACGAAAGCTCTCTCCATAAGAGAGCTGACTTCCGGCTCTACGAACACAACCTCCTCCATGTACTTGCAGTAGCTGCATCCCTCCTCGTAGAAGTAAACGAGGACGAGCTTCCCCTCCTTCCTGGCGACCTCCACACCCTTCCTGAAGTCAGGGTACCACTGGGAGGCGAACAGGAGGCAGGAGAGTGTCAGCAGAAGGACCAGCAATCTCCCCATAGGACTAAAAATATAATGTAAAAGATGACTGACTGTGAGCTGACAATCATTGAAAACATCTACCTCTCCGGACGGCTATGGCTTATGAAGCTCCGTGCACCTCAGATCGCCCACCGCATAAAGGGAGGGCACTTTTTGATGCTCGAGGTCTCCCCCACCTACGACCCTATGGGGAGGAGAGCCTTCGCCGTTGGGGACGTGAGGGGGGAAGAGCTTCTTATCTTCTACGACGTGGTCGGTAGAGGGACCACGTTGATGTCCCAGATGAAGGCGGGGGACAGGATAAGAGCCTTCGGTCCTCTGGGTAAGAGGCTCTTCAGCTACGAGGGAGACAAGCATCTCCTCCTCGGAGGAGGAGTGGGTCTTGCGGGCCTCTCCCTCTACGGGAAGGAGCTCAGAGGCATGGGTAAGGAGGTGGTCTTCGTCTATGGGGCCAGATCTGCCGAGCATTTGGGTATGCTCGACTGGCTCAGGGAGGAGGGGTTTGAGTACATACTCTACACTGACGACGGAAGCGCAGGAAGGAAGGGACTCATCACGAAAGTCCTCAAGGAGTTCGACGCCTCCTGGACTGTCTCCGCCTGCGGCCCCAAACCGATGCTGAAAGCTATCAAAAGGATCTCCAAGGAGACCGGGCACGTCGTATATGTGTCCCTCGAGGAGAGGATGGCCTGCGGATGGGGTGTGTGTCTCGGATGCGTGGTCAGGGATCCAGAGGGGAGCTACAGGAGGGTATGCTGGGAAGGCCCGGTCTTTAGGGCGGAGGAGGTGGTCTTCTAGATGTTCACGGGCCTCGTGGAGGACCTCGGTGAGGTTGTTTCCCTATCTAAGAGCCCCAAAGGCGGCAGACTGTCTGTAAGGACGAGGCTAGGAGATATAAAGGTGGGGGACAGCGTTGCGGTGAACGGAGCCTGTTTGACAGCCGTGGAGGTCAGAGAAGGGGTAGTTACCTTTGAGGTTTCCCCAGAGACCTTCGGCAGGACTAACTTAGGCTTCCTGAGGAGAGGGGATCTTGTGAACTTGGAGAGGGCCCTTCGTGCGGATTCCAGGCTGGGTGGGCACTTCGTTCTAGGACACGTTGACTTCACCGCCAGGATCCTGAGCTTCAGAAACCTGGGCGAGCACAGGGAGCTGCTGATAGAGGTACCTTCGGACCAGATGAGGTTCTTCGTAGAAAAGGGCTCCGTAGCTATAGATGGGATAAGCCTTACCGTAAATTACGTCAGGGAGGGTTCGATCTCGATAAACATCATCCCCCACACATTCGAGAACACGAACCTGAAGGTAAGGAGCCCCGGGGATCTTGTGAACGTGGAGGCAGACATAATAGGCAAGTATGTGGTGGGTTTTCTCTCAAAGAGCGAGAACAGCTTGGAGGAGAAACTCAGAGATCTCTTTTAAACCATCATCTCTTCCACAAAGCCTATGTGATGCCTCCCCTCCTTGAACTCCTTGGTCTTCAGTAGCCTTTTGTGGAACTCTATGTTCGTCTTAAGACCTTCTCCCGAGATTATGAACTCCTCCAGGGCCCTGAGACCTCTGCTTATGGCCTCCTCCCTCGTCTCTCCCCAAACTATGAGCTTGGCCAGCAGTGAGTCGTAGTAAGGAGGCACGGAGTAGCCTGCGTATAGGTGCGTATCGACCCTCACACCCATACCTCCTGGCAGGACTAGCTCTTCGACCTTACCTGGGGAGGGCATGAAGGTATTCGGATCTTCGGCGTTCACCCTCATCTCTATGGCGTATCCATTTCTCCTTACCTTCCTCACCTTCAGCTTCTCGCCCGCGGCGATCCTTAGCTGCCACTTGACTATGTCTATCCCCGTCACCATCTCGGTTACGGGATGCTCCACCTGGATCCTGCCGTTCATCTCCATAAAGTAGAAGTTTCCCTCCTCGTCCATTAGGAACTCTACCGTTCCGGCCCCCTCGTAACCTATCTCTTTGCAGAACTCGATCACCGCCCCCTCTATCTCCTTTCTTTTGCTCTCCTCAACCGCCACGCTGGGGGCCTCTTCGACCAGCTTCTGATGTCTCCTCTGGATAGAACACTCCCTCTCTCCCAAGACCATCACGTTCCCGTGAGAGTCTGCAAGAACCTGAAACTCCACATGTTTAGGGTTTATTATGAACTTCTCTACATAGACCCTCCCATCTCCGAAGGAGACCTCAGCCTCCTGAACGGCTATTGAGAACTTTTCCCTGAGCTCCTTCTCATTGAACACTATCCTTATACCCCTTCCTCCTCCCCCTGCAGAGGCCTTCAGGACCACCGGGTAGCCTATCTCCCTCGCCACATCGAGGGCCTTCTCCATATCCGTTGCCCCGTTGCTTCCGGGCACCAGGGGCAGACCCACCCTCTTGGCTATCTCTTTGGTCTTTATCTTGTCCCCTATCAGCTCCAGAGTGGCCGGGGAAGGGCCTACGAACTTTACCCCACTCTTCTGGACGATCTCCGCGAACTTGGGGTTTTCGGAAAGGAAGCCGTAACCCGGATAGACCGCATCGGCCCCCGAGATCTCCACAGCTGACATTATCCTAGGAACATCCAGGTAACTCTGTGAGGGCTCCGGAGGACCTATACAGATAGCTTCGTCGGCGAGCCTTACGTGAAGGGAGTCCTTATCGGCCTCCGAGTAAACGGCGACCGTTTTTATTCCCAGCTCCCTGCAGGCCCTTATCGCCCTGACCGCGATCTCTCCCCTGTTCGCTATCAGAACCTTTTTGAGCATCTAAGGAATTATCTTACCAGATGGGAAAACTCGGTCAGCGTACCGCAGATTAGATCCACCTCCTCGTCGCTCAGATACGGATGAACGGGTATGGAGAAGACCTCTTTTCTGAACTTCTCCGCGTTCGGGGTCGGGAGATGCTCCGATCCTCTGAGCTCGTGAAGAAGGTAGGTGTAGTAAACCCTCGCATCCACACCCTTTTCCTTCAACCTTTCCAAGACCTTTTCTCTTTCGGGATGCCTGAGGGTGTATAGATGGTAAACGTGGTAGCTATCGGGTCTCTCCTTGGGAAGCTCGAATATACCCTCGAGCCTGCCGGAGTAAGTTTTCGCTATCTCCCTTCTGCGCTCGTTTCTCTGAGGCAGCTTCCTCAGCTGCAAGGTCCCTATAGCAGCTTGAAACTCCGTTATCCTCACGTTGAAGGCGGGATGGTCTCCAAAGTCTATCCACTGTCTTATCTTCTTTGCGATCTCGGGATCGTTCGTCGTCAGCGCTCCTCCTTCTCCCATGGGAACGTTTTTAGAAGCATAGAAGCTAAAGGCTCCTACGTGCCCCCAGGCTCCGGCCTTCCTCCCTTTAAGCTCGGCCCCGTGGGCCTGGGCCGCATCCTCTACCACGTAGAAACCGTACCTCTCCGAAAGTTCCATTATCCCTTCCATGTCGGCCATGCCCCCGTACAGGTGAACAGGCATGACTACCTTCGGCTTGAACTTTTTAACCGCGTCTTCGAGCTGGTTAAGGTCCATGGTGTAGTACTCGTCCACGTCCACCACCACAGGCTCGCCACAGGCGAGGTAAACGGAGTCTATGGTCGCCATAAAGCTCATTGCGGGGACTACTACCTTATCTCTCCTGTCCACGCCGAGCGCTCTGAGGGCTATGAATAGGGCCACCGTTCCCGAACAGACGGTAAAGCAGTGATCGGTCCCGACGAACCTCGCGAACTCCTCCTGGAACCTTTTTGTCCATTCTCCTCTGGTTATCTGATGGCTCTCTATTATCTCTAAGACGGCTCTCTTTTCTTCCTCGGAAAAGACGGGTTCTACGATCCTGATCATAGGTATTCCATTATATCAGCTGGACCCTTTCCAAAATGCAGACTTTACTATATGCATGAAGAACTGCTTTATCTCGTCCCAACGCTCATCTATCTCAGGATAGCTCTCTTCCTCAGCATCCTCAAAGTATATCAGGCTGCGTAGGAAAACGCCAAAATCCCAGTAAGGTATTTTTCTCTTAAGGGCAGCTTCAAGCTCCTTGAGGGTCCATCCATGATGGCTGAGTAAAAACCAAAGATCGTAAAAGTCTTTTTTGCTACCTCTTTGCGCTATTGCTATCGCCTTCATGCAGGCTATGTCTATGTCAGAAGCTATGAAGATCTTAAATTGCTCACTTAACTCAGGTTTCTCTAACAGTGGATAGTGGTATGCGAAGAGAGAAACTTTCACGTTCTCTGGTAAGTAAATGAAGGTTGCCGTGTCAGGACCTACACTAAGCCATCTTGCATCCTCTCCAAGCAGCATGGTTATCCTGTTTACATTTAGCTCTTTTCCTGGAAAGCTAAAAAAATCAAAATCCTCTGAGCTCCTGTGTCCGTGCCTTATGGTTATCGCCGTTCCACCGGCGAGGTAGAAATCTTCAGTAATCCCAAGGTCCGTTAGCTTCTCTAACGTTCTCTTTAATTGCTCTGGCAATCTCCTCATCGCTCACGTCAAGTAAGAACTTCCAAAAAGCTCTGTTCTTTCTGTCGAATCTGTGAAGGTTGGACAGAAATATATCTTTCAGCCCCCCAAGGTTATACTTATCAACTACACCTCTTGGATCTTCGTAGAGCATTTCCCTTACGAGAAGTTCTTTCTGGCTCTTTACCTTGTCCCAGTTCACCATCAGGTTAAATATATGCCTTTTATCTCCTCAGTCCCTTTAGCTCCCTGAGGATCTCGAACTGTCTCTCCATTACGTAATCGCTTACTATCTCCTCCTTCGGTATGTCGAGATTATACTGTAGGCCTATTCTGTATATCTTCTCGTGGGGAAGAACGTATCTTACGGAGGCCTCGGTTTCTATCTTACCCTTCGGAAGTGTAAAGCTAACCTCGACCACATCTCCCTCTTTCAGGTCGTCCCTGTCCTCGACATAGACCCCTATCCCGCCCACCGATATGTCTGCCATCGTTCCTTCTGTGCTCCAGCCACCTCTAGACAGGTTGATCTTCACAGTGTCCTGAGGCAGGACCCTGAGATACTTTCTCCTCTCTTGGGGAAGGTCTTTGAAGCCTATAACTTCTAAAAGAACCTCCTTCTTGTTCAAGTCCCTCTCCCTGACCTCAGCAGCTATGGGTTTGGGAAGGTTGGGATGCTTGATGTATATTTCAGTGCCCGGATCGAATATGTTAACTTCGCAGATAGAGGTTCTCACCAGCTCGTCCACTACCCCAAGTATCCTCGAACTGCATGCTATAGGTATGCCTTTGTAGTAAACGAGGAGTCCTATTTCGTCCTTCTCCTTTATCTTCTGTAGGAATTCTAGGGCTATCCTCCTCTCACTCTCCTCGATCGCCGCTCCCTTCTCCTTTACTTCCTGCCTGAGCTCTTCTACATACTTTAGATGAGCGTCCTCTATCGTAGAGATGTATGTGTCTATAAGGTCTATGAGACTCTTCACCTTCTTGTGGTCTCCGCGTTCCGAGATCGTATGGTCTATGTAATCTTTAAGGAGGGCGAGGAAGGACTTTTCTATAACCTTCTTAAGGTCTATCTCGTTCTTGGCGAGAGTGTAAGAGATACTGAAGAGCTCCTGCGTGGGGTCTTTCCGGAAGGAAAAGAGCAGAAGATAGAGCCTATCTATAAGTGTGTTTATACCGGGAAGGCTGATGAGCTTGGATTTCTCCTCGTCCACGAACCTGAGGAAGTTCTCCCTGAACCTATCCTTGTAGTTCACAAAGAAACTCGCATCTTCAGACAGGTCTTTCCAGAGGTCTCTCAGCTCTATCACCTCAGCAGCATCCTTTCAAACTCCTCCGGGGGCATCGGTTTTCCGAAGTAGTACCCCTGACCGAAGTCACAGCCGAGCTTTCTAAGGATCTCGACCTGCTCTTCCTTCTCCACCCCCTCCGCCACCGTCTTCAGTCCAAAGGTCTTTGCGAGCCCTATGGTTGCCTTCACGATCTCAAGATCGTCCTGATCCTCGGGGATGTCCTTTATGAACTCTATATCTATCTTGAGGGCATAGACCGGAAGCTTTTTAAGGTAGGCCAGGGAAGAGTAGCCTGTCCCGAAGTCATCTATGTAAATCCTCACACCCGCCGAATGGAGGGCTTTGAGAGCTTCGATCATACCGCTAACGTCCTCCATAACAGCCGACTCCGTTATCTCAAGCTCAAGGCTTCCACACTCTCCCTCGCAGCTCGAGATCATCCTGAAGAAATCCTCCACGAAGTTTGGATTTTTAAGCTGAACAGCGGAGACGTTCACAGCGATGGGCACATCTATCCCTTTAGCTCTCCACACTCTTGTCTGTCTGCAAGCCTCCTTGAGTATCCAATCCCCCACCTCGTGGATGAGCTCGCTCTCCTCAAGAACGGGTATGAATTTGTTCGGCGGTATCAGCTTTCCGTTTTTCTTCCACCTCAGGAGGGCCTCGGCCCCGATTATCTTCCCAGTTCTCAGATCGACCTTCGGCTGGTAGTAAAGGAGAAACTCCTTCTTATCTATCGCCTTCCTCAGATCCGTTCTTAGCTTTACCTTTTCGAGTATGGCTCTGTCCGTCGTCTGAGAATAGTAAACTACCCTGTTCCCTCCCATCTCTTTGGCCCTCTGGAGGGAGTAGGAGGCGTTGGAGAAGAGCCTCTCCCCAGTGTCCACATCCTCTGGGAACACGGACACCCCGCTCGAGAAGGTTATGTAAACCTCGTGGGAGTTTATTTTAAAGGGCTCGCCAAAGGCCTTCTTTATCCTGGAGAGGAGCTTATCTAGGGCGTTGTTCGCATCCTCCGAGATCAGTATAACCCCGAACTCGTCCACCCCAACCCTTCCTATGAAGTCCGATTCCCTGACCTGAGACCTCAGCCTATTGGCTATCTCTTTCAGTAGCTTGTCCACTCTTTCATGGCCGAAGGCCTCGTTCAGCTCCGAGAAGTTGTCTATGTCCATCAGGAGGAGCCCAATCTCCTTCCTGTCCCTCTTTGCCTTATCTATGAGATCGGAGAGCCTTCTCAGGAAGTGTATCCTGTTGGGAAGCTGGGTTATCTCGTCGTAGAGCTCGAGGCGTGAGAGCCTCTCCTCCATACCTATCTTCCTGAGGGCAAAGGAAAGATCGTGGGCAACCTCCCTCAGGAGCTCTACCTCCTCCTTGGTAAAGCCATCCTCTGACCACCTCGAAATGAGTAGGTAGAGATCCCCCTCCATAGGTATGCAGACCGAGGCGTCCTCTTCCGAGAAGACCCCCTCTTCGGCCACCGGCTCGTTCCTGCCCTTCCTGAAGGCTCCCGCATACCTGAAGCCGCCCTCCCTCAGTATCCTCATGGCAGAGGGGAGGAGATCTTCCCTAGATGAGACGGTCGTGGTCAGTATGTTTATCCTGCTCAGGGTCTCGTAGAGCCTGTTTATCCTCTTTATTATCTCCTCCCTCCTCAGCCTCTCCCTTATGTCCCTGAACACACCCACTACGAAGCTCTTTCCGTCTTCTTTGAAAGTTCCGTAGCCTATCTCCACGGGGATCCACTCCCCGTTCCTTTTGTTCTCTACGTACTCTATCTCGGTTATCCCCTTCCCTGTCTTTACGTACTTCCTGAACTTCTCTTCCATCACGGGCCTCAGCTCCTCGGGATGTATCCATAGGGCGTCTTTGCCCACCACCTCCTCTTCCTTCTCCAAACCTAAGAGCTCCAGTGCGGCCGGATTGAGATCCACTATGCTCATGGTCTGGAGGTCGGTTAGAAAGATGGCGTCCTTCACCGAGTTGAGGATGGTCCTGTACCTGGGGGCGGCAGATTTTGTAACCTTGGAGAAGAGATAAGCATCCAAGGAGAAAGTCATATCGAGGAGTACCGCCTTGAAGAGGGCGAGCAGTGTGGGGAGGACTTTATCTTCACCGACCTTTTCCTTCAAAACAGGAATTACGCTCTCCACCCACTTGGCGAAGGCCCCAGTGTAGTACTTGGGTTCTACCCCTATCCTTTCGTGAACCTCTCCTACCTTGAGCCTGGAGAGAGCGTACTCGATCGTGTAGTCCGCCCTCAGGAGCTCCCTGAAGTACCTGGTCTGAGCCTCCTTCAGCCTCTCTGTTAGGCCTTCCTCACTTTCGAGTATCCTCCTAGTCTCCTCGAAGGAGAGTAGATGTCTGTAGAACTCGTCGAAGACACTAGCAATGTCTTCATCGCTCATCTTCCCAGATAGCTCCTTGAGTAGCTCGATCTCCCCGGGTGTAAGATTTACGTAGGAGACCCTCCTCTTTACCTCCTCCTCGGACAGGCCGAGGATCTTTGCTATTCTCTCGAGCATCAACCTTTAACATACGTATTTTTACGGCATATGTCCACCCAAGTTTTCCGTGCAAAAATCTTCCAAGGGCGTATATTCATGGGTAAGGATGGTGATGTTTGAAGAAAAAGACGTACCTTTTTGATTCAGAGACGGTAGAGATCCTCAACACCCTCAAGGAAGAGCTCGGTAAGAAGGAAACCCAGATAATCAGGGAAGCCCTCAGGCTTTACTTCGACAACCACAGGAACGAGAAGCGACTCATGGATTCCGTAAACGAGCTGATCGATAGGATAGAGAGGCTGGTGAACCAGATATCGGAGCTCAGCTACAGACTCGGCAAATGCGAGGAGAGGAACAGGATCTTCGAGGAGGAGTTGAAGAAGTTGAGGGGAGGGTAGTATATAATTTGAACCATGGCCGATATAGAGAAGGTAATAATCATAGGAGGGGCCTGTGCGGGGCTTACCGCCGCCATATACACAGCCAGGGCAAAGCTAGATCCCCTTCTCTTTGCCGGGCATATGTTCGGTGGACAGCTGATGATGACCTCGGAGGTTGAGAACTTCCCCGGCTTTCCCGAAGGAATACAGGGCCCCGAGCTGATGGACAGGTTTCGCCAGCAGGCCGAGAAGTTCGGGACGAGGATAATCTACGAGAACGTGATAAAGGTGGATTT
>JALWEK010000083.1 GCA_027014185.1 Aquificaceae bacterium | reverse complement strand
GGAGTGGCCCGAGGTTATAAGGATGGACGAGGATGTAAAGAGAAAGATAGACGAGATATGGGAGAGGCTGGGAATAAAATAAATCTTTGGCATGAAGAAGTTCAAGGAAGTTAAGGGTACGGTCCTGAAGCCGGACTACAGTTCGATAGATCCTTCCTCACTCCTTTTAGTTTTGAGAAGAATGAAGGAGAAGCTAAGCAGCGCTTCGCTCGCAAAGGCGAGGCTGAAGAGGGAGCTATCCCTTCAGCGTTCCCATAGGCCTTAGCCTCGCCACAACCTTGGCTATCCCGAGATCGTTTATTACCCTGACCACCTCGGAAACGTCCTTGTAGGCCTGCGGTATCTCCTCCATTATGGTCCCCTTTCCCCTGGCCACCACCGTGAGGCCCGCTATAACCTTTTCGAGCCCCTGCTCTTTAACAAACCTCTTTGCCGCCCTCCTCGACATGACCCTTCCCGCACCGTGGCAGGCCGTACCGAAGCTCTTCTCCATGGAGCCCTGCTGACCCACCAGCAGGTAACTTGCCCTTCCCATATCCCCGGGAATTATCACAGGCTGACCCACCTCCCTGTAAGCTGGAGGCACCTCGGGGTTGAAGGGAGGGAACGCCCTCGTGGCCCCTTTCCTGTGGACCACGACCCTCTTCATCCTGTTACCCACCTTGTGATCCTCCACCTTGGCTATGTTGTGGGCGTGGTCGTATATAAGCCTGTATCCGAACTCCTCCCACGAGAGTCCCAAGAACCTTCTGACGGTGTTGGCGGTTTTAAAGCCGAGTATCTGCCTGTTGGCGAAGGCGTAGTTGGCGGCAGCACACATAGCCTTGAAGTAATCCTGCCCCTCGTTGGAGAGGAAAGGCATACAGGCGAGCTGGGGATCCGGCAACTCTATGCCGTACTTGGGAAGAACCCTAACCGCTACCTTCAGGTAATCGGTGCACACCTGATGACCGAACCCCCTCGAACCCGAGTGCACCATTATGGTTACCTGGCCTTCGTATATACCCAGCTTCTGGGCTACCTCCTCGTCGTATATCTCCTCAACGAACTGAACCTCAACGAAGTGGTTTCCAGAACCTACAGTTCCAAGCTCGTCCGAGCCCCGTTCGTAAGCCTCGTGCGAAGCCTT
The DNA here is from genome assembly GCA_027014185.1 of Aquificaceae bacterium. GTDB lineage: Bacteria > Aquificota > Aquificia > Aquificales > Aquificaceae > Hydrogenivirga. The sequence goes on along the minus strand of JALWEK010000083.1, from coordinate 2,890 downwards.
GTTAGGATCAGCGTCCGGGAGAGCTCCGAAGCTCTCTATGTGCTCAAGGTCCTCCTCGAACCCGTACCCGTGTTCGACAGCCCACCGGGCACCCTTCACGAGAACCTCCTCCATGCTCGAACGGGAAAGCTTTATATCACCCGTGGATCCCACGCCGGCCGGAACGTTCCGGAGGACTTCCTGCATAATCTCCTTCACTCTGTCCGCTATATCCTTAGAGCGGAGGTTTGTGGCTATGAGTCTGACGCCGCAGTTGGAAACAACGAAGCTCTGGGCTACGAAGTTGTGCTCCTTATCCTTTACTGTGAAGTCGTAAACCCAGCCATCGTAGGGCAGTTCCTCTATATCCTTTACTGTATCCCAGACGATGTCGCCTTTTGCGTTTTCCTTTATCCACTTATCGAAGGCAAGAGCGCTCCTACCTATCCTAACGGAGCTTCTGCTTTCGTACACGCTCCTCTCAACGAAGCGCTTGTTGATGTTTAACTTATCCGCTATCTCGCTTACATCCATACCAGCCGCCTTTAAAAGACGTGCCTCCTCCGCCTTTTTTCTCCTTTCCTCCCTCAAGGCTCTCTTATACTTCAGGTAGGCTGAGGATAGCCTGGCAAGTCTCTCTTTATAATGTGAGTACTCGTAAGATATCTCCTCCAGGAACTTTATAAGGTTTTCTTCCTCCATAGATATGTGAAGTCTGAGTCTTACGCTCTTTCCTTCTACAAATTCCTCAATTTTTTGGGTTCGCACACCTAGTTCGCTGAGCAGGTCCAGTAACTGCTTCATAAACCTACGCCCGCTTGCCACATAATCAGGGTGCTTGCTCAAAGAGAAGGTAAGGTTTATAAAGTTGTACCCGTTGGAAGTCATTGGCTTGTTCATCTCCGCTCCGAAAAGACCGGCAAGATAAAGCCTCTTCATCCACCTGGGAAGCCTGAATATCCAGTGTGGAACCTCAAAGTCCTGGGTTGTTTTCTTGCCGAAGGGTACCCCGAGGTGTTGTAAGAACGACACAAAGGATTTAGAGGGTACGTACAGGTAGTTTTCCTCGGTGATATACGTCTTCCCTCTGATTTTCGTTGTTTTCTTCCTCGTATAAACGCCACAAGCTGAGAAACCGAGCTTCCTAATATCCTCAGCTATTTTGAAGAGGTCCTCTCTCGAACCGTATATGTTCACTCTTTTCTTACCGAGGTTACCATCACCGGTTATGTAACCTATAAGCTTCAGAAGTATGGGAAGTTTATCGTTATCAGAGTAAAGAGGCAGCAACCCCCTTCTTGAAAGCTGGCTGTCGTGAGAAGGATTACCTGTCGTTTCAAGGATAAGAAACCTTTCAGGCTCCTCATACTCGACACCCCTGAACGGATAAACCCCCACCTTATCGCCCACACGTATCGTCCGTGCCTCCCTCATACCTTCCGGAGTCAAGATAGGATGGTCCTGGGTTAAGGTTATCTCGTAGCCCAGTTCGGTTTTTATCCTTATCAATCTATTTTCCTTTCTTTTAAAGAGGAGTACAGGCTGAACGGTCTTCGAGGTAAAGTTTGAAGACATTCCAATCAGATTCCATCCCTTGAAATCCTCTATTCTGAACCTGTACCCGTGCTCCGAGAGTATTTCTGTTCCTTCTGGCAAGCAGTTGATATCGTAGCCGACACTTCCAGGGCTTATTATCCCGGTTTCGGTGTTCGTGGCCATCACGCCCCCCACGGGAAAGCCGTATCCCACGTGGACATCGGGCATCACGTAGATGGCCTTCTCCACACCCCTCAACGTCGCTGCGTTCGCAGCCTGCCTTATAGCGTCCTCCTCCAAGAGTTCGAAAAGGGCATCGCTCAGGTATAGGATCACCGGAACCTTCTGACCCTCCACAGTATTCTTTGGAAGCTCCCAAACGTACTCACCTTTTCTCACAAGCTGATCTTTCAAGCTCACCACCACCCACCTCCTCCTTTTAATTTACTTCACGAACCTGTCTATTATCTTGGCACCGTTGAGGTCACCCCATACGTTTACAGCGGTCCTGAGCATATCGAGGAACCTATCCACCACTATTATAAGGCCGATGCCCTCCAGGGGCACACCCACAGAGCTTAGGACGAGGGTTAGCATGACGAGGCCGGCGCCGGGTATCGCCGCCGCGCCGATGGAGGCGAGCGTAGCAGTTAGGAATATCATCACCATCTGGGAGAGGCCAAGCTCTACGCCGTAGACGTTCGCTATGAAAACAGCCGCAACGGATTCGTAGAGGGCCGTCCCGTCCATGTTTATCGTAGCTCCAAGCGGTAGGACGAAGCCGGCGGTCTCCTTCCTCACCTGGCCCTTCTCCTTGGCAACCTGCATAGAAACCGGAAGGGTTGCCGCGCTGGAAGCCGTAGAGAAGGCGAGAAGGGGAGCCTCTCTAACCTTCAAAAAGTACCTGTACGGGTTGTAACCTCCGAACAAGAAACCTAGCAGAGGCAGTGTGATGAAGGCGTGTATTGTAAGGCCGAGGACTACGGTGATGGCATACTTCCATAAGGAGAGGAGAACACCAACACCCATATCCGCAACCATGAAGCCCACCAGGGCGAAGACGCCCACAGGCGTCAGCTTTATCACCCACCTCGTCAGGTTTATAAGCCCGTCGTTGAGCCCATCGAAGAAGTTAAAGACGTGCCTCATCTTCTCCTTAGAGATTGCCAGTGTAGCGAGCCCAAAGAGAACGGCGAAGAATATTATCTGGAGGACCTTGCCTTCGGTAAAGCTCTTCACAGGGTTGGTCGGAATTATGTTCCATATGACGTCCTCGAAGGTAAGCTCCTTAACCTTCGGGACCTCAGTACCGTGATGAACCACTTCGTTCCCTTTACCTGGCTCTATCATGTTCACAAGCAGAAGGCCTACAAAG
>JALWEK010000082.1:1640-4021 GCA_027014185.1 Aquificaceae bacterium | reverse complement strand
TATGACGGCAACACCGCCGGAGAGCTTGGCCAGCCTCTCCTGGAGCTTCTCCCTGTCGTAGTCGGAGGTGGTCTCCTGGATCTGCTTCTTGATCTGCTCTATCCTAGCCTTTATGTCCTCTTCCTTGCCTTTGCCTCCGACTATCGTTGTGGTCTCCTTATCGACCACCACCTTGTCCGCCCTTCCGAGCATGTCGAGGGTTACGGCCTCGAGCTTGATCCCGAGGTCCTCCATTATGGCGGTTCCGCCGGTGAGTATGGCTATGTCCTGGAGGTAGTCTTTCCTCCTCTGACCGAATCCGGGAGCCTTGACCGCACAGGCCCTGAGGACTCCCTTGATGTGGTTCACAACGAGCGTTGCGAGAGCCTCACCCTCAACGTCCTCAGCTATAACGAGGAGCGGCTTTCCAGCCCTTACCACCTGCTCGAGGACGGGGAGTAGATCCTTCACGTTGGAGATCTTCTTCTCGTATATGAGTATGTAAGGTTCCTCGAGAACGCACTGCATCTTGTCAGGGTCAGTCACGAAGTAAGGGGACAGATACCCTCTGTCGAACTGCATACCCTGAACGGTCTCGAGGGTGGTCTCCGCGGACTTGGACTCCTCGACGGTTATTACCCCGTCCTTTCCGACCGCCTCCATAGCGTCCGCTATGATCTTACCTATCTCGGGATCGTTGTTGGCTGAGATTGTAGCTACCTGCTCTATCTCGGTTCTACCCTTCACCTCTACGGAGAGGTTCTTGATCTCCTCCACAACTTTTCTGACCGCCTTGTCTATACCTCTCTTGACGTCCATAGGGTTGGCACCGCTGGCTATAGCTTTGAGACCCTCGTGGAATATGGACTGGGCGAGTATGGTAGCTGTGGTGGTTCCATCTCCAGCGACATCAGCGGTCTTGGATGCGACTTCCTTGACGAGCTGGGCCCCTATGTTCTCGTAGTTGTCCTTGAGCTCGATCTCCTTAGCAACTGTCACCCCGTCCTTGGTTACGACGGGGGTTCCCCAGTTCTTCCCGAGGATAACTTCCCTACCTCTGGGACCAAGGGTAACCTTAACGGCGTTCGCAAGCTTGTCAACACCGGCCTTCAGCTTCGCCCTTGCCTCTTCGCTATAGATAATTCCTTTCGCTGCCATCTCTCACACCTCCTCCTTTAGGTTTTATTAGGCTGTAACTTTGGCGTCCTCGACTATAGCGAGGACCTCGTCCTCGGACATGATCAGATACTTCTCACCGTCGAGCTCCACTTCCGTTCCCGCATACTTGTTGAAGAGGACAACGTCTCCCTCTTTTACCTTGAGGGGTTTCAGCTCCCCGTTGTTGAGGAGCTTACCCTCTCCTACAGCTATGACCTCACCCATCTGAGGCTTCTCTTTAGCGGTGTCAGGTATTATGATCCCTGAAGGGGTCTTCTGCTCCTGCTCCTCGAACCTCTTTACAACGATCTTATCGTAAAGGGGCTTCAGCTTCGCCATCGGTACCTACCTCCTTCCGTTTTTATTTCCGTGAAAAATTATATTAACTTTTATCCCCCATGTCAAGGGGATTCCGCCAAAAATCTGAGCCTATAATGCTAATATTATATTAGCCAAAAAAGCACAGAAACTGCGTAGTTGAATATTTTATAGGCTTATAAGTTTTTCTTTTAGGCCGATAAGCTCGAGTTGAAATAACATAACTTCTCACAAAACGAGGAGGAGCCGAGGATGGAAACGATAAGGGAGATCTACTCTTACCTCTTTAGGAGGCAGTGGCCCGCCTGGGTAGGCGGGATAACTATGGGCTTCATCGTGGTCCTCATGTTCGTATGGGGAGCCCCGTGGGCCGTTACCAACGGGATAATAATCTGGGGGGATAACATACTAAAGCCCATCCTCTACCCGGATGCGGAGGTGCAGAGTCCTATATGGCAGTTCACCGCCCTTGTAAACTGGGCTTTCCTCCTTGGAGCCTTCATCTCCGCGCTCCTGGGGGGTGACTTCAGGATAAGCATACCCTCTTTCAAAGAGTTCCTGATGGGAGCCTTCGGCGGAGCACTGATGGGCATAGGGGCGTTCCTAGCCTTCGGGTGTACAATAGGGGCCTTCCTCGTCGGCTTTGGGGCACTCTCGGCTTCGGGCATAACGATGATGATAGGCCTGGGACTGGGAGCCTACACCGGCCTCCGGCTTTACATGTGGCTCCTTACAAAAGGCTGGGGCACGCCCGGAAGGGCTATAGAAGTGCCGCTCAACCTCCAGGTTACCCTGGGCGTTATCCTGGTGATAATAACCCTCGGCCTGATAGCTTTCCTCCACAAGCCTATCTCCACCTACGCTCCGGCCCTCGGTCTCGGCTCTGTCAAAGTAGCGGCGGGATCTCTCATATTCTTCGGTGTAAT
>JALWEK010000082.1:0-1630 GCA_027014185.1 Aquificaceae bacterium | reverse complement strand
CTCGCGATCATAAACCAGAGGACGAGATTCTGCTTCGTTAGCGCCTTCAGAGAACCCTTCATGACCGGTGAGGGGAACATGACCAGAGCCGCGGCCTTGGCCCTGATAATTGCAGCTGTGTTCGGTGCTGTGGTGAAATTCTCGCCTCTTACAAACGTTCTGGAGATCCCCGATGTCAAAGACATCCTCTCGATAGAGATGACCGCTCCGCCTTCCATAAAGGCGATGATGGTGGCGCCCTCCTTCCCGATAGGCTCGCTGATAGGTGGCTTCATCTTCGGAATCGGGATGACCCTCGCTGGAGGTTGCTCCGTAGGTAGCTTCTGGAGGGCTGGAGAGGGTTCTCTTAAGAACATGACAGCTATACTCTTCTACGCCCTCGGGGGTTCGGTCTTTGCCTTCGTTTACAGGAAGATAGAGCCTGCAATTCTCCAGACGTTCTCCGGTCTCTACGAGAAGTTTGGTGCGACCAACGCTACGGGTATAAAGCTCTTCCTTCCGGACGCGGTAGGACTAGGCTGGGCACTCGTTATCTTCCTCGGTTTCGCCCTCGCGTGGCTCCTCTTCGCTACATGGAACGAGAGGACTATGAAGTTCACCCTATAGACTCTATGAACGGACATACCGAGGCGGGGACCTCCCGCCTCTCCTTCAGAAGATTTTTGAGGAGTTCCCTCCGAGAGTTTAGCTCCTCTATAAGCCTGTCTATCTCCTGAATTTTCTCTCTTATCCTCTCCTCAACACACCCGCAGGGTGTCCTTCCGGATGATCTGAGCGATATTATCTCCTTTATCTCCTCCAGCTTAAAGCCGACCGACTTCGCCTTGAGTACAAACTCACATAGTTTCAGATGCTCTTCCGTGTAGATCCTGTACCCGGAGCTGTTTCTAAGGGGAGGCGGGAGTAGTCCTATCTCCTCCCAGTACCGGAGGGTCTTCGGGTTTAATCCAAGCCTCTTTGCGAGCTCTCCTATCCTCATAGGTAAATAGGTATGTATCCTTCCTTGACTTTCAAGACGTGGTACTCGAAGCCGGATCTTACCACCTCCACCCCATCGAAGAGGGCCTCTTCGGAGACGTCGAACATTTTCATCGCAACCCTGCACGCTTTAAACTTAACCCCGTAGAGCATAAGGTTCTCTATCCTCTCCTCGAACTCCCCGTTCTCGAACCTGTCCAGGAAGACTATCCCCTCGTCGTAGGCCACCACCTCTATATCAGCACCCGCTCCCCAGATGTTTATCGCGCCCCTTATCCTGAGAAAGACCTTTTTCCAGCGCTTCCTTTCCCGGAAGGTTACAGGGAAGAGGAGCTTTACCGTTCCCTCCTCTGCCCTTAGAGGGGTTAGCAGTGCCAGCAAGCCAACGCCGGCGATGAAAAGTTCCCTTCTGTTCACAGCGCCACCTCCAAGAAGTTTTTGAAGAAGTATCCGGAAAGGATAAGGAATACGATGCCCACGATACGGTTCACGTAAAGGTAATTCCTCCTCAGGAATCCTGAAAGACTGCTCACCACGAAACCTGATAGGAACACGGGGACAGCTCTACCCACAGCGTAAACACCCATTAGAAACACAGCCTCGGGCACACTACCTGTGGAAGCGCTGAGGACGACCGCCCCCAGAAGGAGGG
>JALWEK010000081.1 GCA_027014185.1 Aquificaceae bacterium | reverse complement strand
CCAACGATCAAAAGCAGGATAAAGACCAGTAGAACGGAAACGATCGCCCCCTCCCTTACCCTCCCGTAGTTTATCAGATCCGACATTCCCCCCAGAGCACCAAAGGCCACTATCAGGAAGAAGGATACGGCTAAAAACCCTAGGCTTATCAAGAAAACACCCAGCCACATACCGAAGCCGCTTGCCATGTGCTTCGAAAATACGTTGCCTAAGCTCAAGCTACCGAAGGTCTTCTCAACGCTTCCCCCAAGAAGCTCAAAGGAGGCGTAAATTATGAACGAGTATATGAACACGTTAAGAAGTATGTTCACAAAGAAGCCGAGTATAGGAACCAGCGAAAGCAGGAAGAGTATAAAAACAACAGCCGACCAGGAGAAGGCGAGCCCCCAGTTGGACCTTACAGCCTCGAAGGAGGCCGAGAATAAACCCCCTGGAGAATCGCTATCGAACGTTATCTCGATAAGCTCTGAGTGCTTCTCTCCTATCTCCTGGAGCCTAAGGAGAGCTTCTGGATCCTTTACGTAGAGGGAGACCGACCCATCTTCCCTTTTAATCCTCTCGTACTCTTCCCTGCTCATCCTCAGGGTACTCATGAGGACGGAGTATATAAACTCCTCAGGAACATCTTCGTTTTTCCTGCTGATGGTTACCCTTACGGACATCGGTTAAATTCTACCCAAGTAAATGTTCCTGAGCTTTTCCAAGTTCACCCTGTCCATATCTCCAGCCTTTGGGGTCTCGATAAAGTAAGGCAGACCTCGGAAGTACTCGTGCGCGAAGAGGTTTTTAAAGCCCTTAAGGCCTATGAACCCTTCTCCTATGTGCTCGTGCCGATCCTTTCTAGAACCTAACGGGAACTTTGAATCGTTGGCGTGGATAGCCTTTATATTTTCAATTCCGATCTTATCAACCTCTTTAAGGAACTCAGAAAAACCTTTATCAGTATTTATCTCGTACCCGTAGGCGAATGCGTGGCATGTATCGAGACAAACGCCAATCCTCACCCCGTCGAAGCTCTTCAGTATCAGGGAGAGCTCCTCGAAGTTCTTTCCAAGATCCCCCCTCTCCCCAGCAGTGTTTTCAAGCAAAACCGTTGTTCTTTTGGGTTCACATGAGGAGAAGATCTCCTCTAAGGATCTGAGAATATTCATAATTCCTTCTTTTTCGTCTACGCCTGTCGCAGTCCCTGGATGGAAGTTGTAGAAGTCCACACCGAGCTCCTCGCACGCTATCAGCTCCTCCAAGAAGACCTCAACCGATCTTCTCCTCAAGTCTTCCTTCGGGGAGGCGAGGTTCAGCAGGTAAGGGGCGTGGACCATCACTGGATTTCCGAAATCGGATAGCCTTCTCCTAAACTTGCTTACTAACTCCTTACTAACTCCCTTCCAGCCCCAGGCCCTCGGACTTCTCAGGAAGAACTGGAAAACCTCAGCGCCTATTTCTTCCGCTCTTTCGAAGGTCTTAAGTATAGACCCGGCCGAAGACACATGGGCACCGAACAGGGCCATCAGCTCACTATCTTTTGTAGCTCAAGCTGTTTATGTATCTCTGAGAGCAACTTATCGAGTGCCTCCTGATGGGAACTCGCCTCTATCTTTGCACCGGAGGCGTACTTGTGACCACCTCCTCCTAGCCTCTCAGCTATCTTGGACACATCCACGTTTACCTTACTCCTGAGAGAGACCTTCCAGATGCCTTCGTCCGGCTTCTCTATGAGGGCGAAGGCAACCTCAACCCCCTCGAGGGACCTCGGGTAGTTTACCAGCCCTTCACTGTCAGAGTAGTCTGTGCCGGTCTCTTTAAAGAACCTGTCGAATATGGTTATACCGGCCACCAGACCGTCCTCGTACAGGGTGAGAGTGTCCAGTACCTTGGAGATGAGCCTCATCTTTCCAAGGGACTCTCTCTCGGCAAACATCCTGTAAACGTAGTTTGGATCTGCACCCCAGTGGACTAGCTTCTTGGCGAGCTCAAAGGTGTATTCGTTCGTGTTCGAGTACCTGAAGAAGCCCGTATCCGTTGCAAGACCGGCGTATATGCAGGTGGCTATATCCTTGTCTATCTCGGACTCGTCCCAGGCGGATATGAGCTCGTATATAAGAGAAGCTGTGGCTGGAGCTTTCGGGTCTATGTAATCGTATCTCCCGTAGAACTCTCCCCCAACGTGGTGGTCTATCCTTATCCTCTTCGCAACCTTCACCTCAATCCCGGCCCTGTAGAATCCCGCCGAGTCCACTATTATCCCTATATCGTAGAACCTTCCGTCCGGCAGGCTTACCACTTCTTCAGAGTGAGGTATGAAGTCGAGAAAATGGGGTATCCTATCCTTGCAACCAACGGTAACGTCTTTACCCTTCTTCTTCAAAAAGAGGTAAAGCGCCATAGCGCTTCCGAGGGCATCTCCATCCGGGTTCTCGTGGGTAAGTATAAGTATCGAGCCCTTTATCTCCCTAAGAAACTCAACGAGTGGTACCGTTTCCCTTCTCATCTTCTTTCCTCCAACCAATTAAATTTTGTCTCATTTTCAGTTGAAAATATGATCTAAGTGCAAACATATCCCCTTTCCTGGAGGGCCCTGCAGCATCTCCTGCACACCTCCCCCTCGAATTCACTTTCTGGGTAGTATATCCAGCACCTTGGACACTTCTTTCCCTCGGCCCTGGACACCCCTACCTTGAGATTACCTACATCCTCTCCCTCCAGCTTTATATCGCCTCCTTCGGAGAGCTCCACCTGGCTCACCGTCAGGAAGAAGTTCAGGTAATCTAGGTACTTAGTCAGGAGATCGTGCACATCACCTTCGGCCTTTATGTAAACCTTCGCCTCGTAAGGGTGCCTGACCAGACCCTCACGCCTTGCTATCTCTATGGCCTTCATCACCTCGTCCCTAACCGCTATAAGGACAGAGTAATCCCTCTCTAGCTCATCGGACACGAGATTACCCTTAGGCCTGGGGATCTCGTGCAGAAAAACGCTCTCGGGGAGGGAAGGGTCTATGGACCTCACATGATCCCACACCTCCTCCGCCGTGAAGCTCAGGAAGGGAGCAACAGAGGTAGTTATGGATACGAGAAGTTCGTAAAGAACTGTCTGGGCGGACCTCCTCTCCCAGCTCTTGGGGGAGTACACGTAGAGCCTGTCCTTCAGAACGTCCAGGTAAAGGGAGGATAGATCTGAAGTGCAGAAGTTCCTTACAAGATGATACACCCTGTGGAAGGCATAATCACTGTAGTGCCTGTGGACCTCCTCCAGGAACCTCTGGAGCCTGGAGAGCATCCACCTGTCGAAGTGGTGGAGCTCACCTGTATCTACCCTATCATATTTAGGATCGAAGTCGTAAAGGTTGGAAAGGAGAAACCTAAGAGTGTTCCTTATCTTCCTGTAATCGTCCACCAGGTTCCTCAGGATTGACTTTCCTAGCTTTACGTCCTCGCTGTAATCCTCGGAGACAACCCAAAGCCTAAGCAGATCCGCCCCGAACTGCTCTATAACTTCCTGGGGAGAAACGACGTTGCCCAAGGACTTGGACATCTTCCTGCCCTTCTCATCCACCGTAAATCCGTGGGTCAGAACCGATCTGTAAGGGGCCTCCCCGTAAGAACCTACCGACTCCAAGAGAGATGCCTGGAACCAACCCCTGTGCTGATCCGATCCTTCCAAGTACATATCCGCCTTGCTGAAACCGAGAGGCCTCACAACGGCCGCGTGCGAACACCCGGAATCGAACCACACGTCTAAGATGTCCTCTTCCTTCTTGAAATCTGTTCCCCCGCACCTTTTACATCTGTAACCATCAGGGAGGAGGTCCTTTTCTTCCCTCTCGAACCAAACGTCCGCTCCGCTTGGATGTTTCTCTATCAATCTGGCCACGTGTTCGAAAACTTCTTCGTCCGAAACCACCTCCCCGCAGTTCCTACAGTAGAAAACGGCTATGGGAACGCCCCAGTACCTCTGCCTAGATATGCACCAGTCCGGCCTGTTCTCGACCATGCTCCTTATCCTGTTCTTACCGTAATCGGGGATCCACCTGACCCTCTCTATTTCCTCAAGAGCCTTCTCCCTTAGGGTCTTAGAGTTTACCTTTGCGGACATGCTTATGAACCACTGGTACGTCGCCCTGAATATTACCGGGTTCTTACACCTCCAGCAGTGGGGGTACGAGTGCGAGACCTTCCCATGATGAAGAAGGAAGCCCTTCTCCTTAAGTAAGTTCACTATTAGGTTGTTGGCATCGAACACCCTGACCCCCAGGAGAAACTCTGGGGCCGGCTGTATAAACCTACCTCTGTCGTCTAGAGGAGCGTAAGGCTCTATTCCGTATCTTATCCCTACGGTGTAATCCTCCTGGCCGTGCCCCGGAGCCATGTGAACCAAGCCTGTCCCAGTTCCGAGCTCAACGAACTCAGAGGGATAAACCTTCCACATGTTCTTCAAGGTTTCCTCGGACAGATAACCCTCAAGTTCTGACCTCTTAACGAAAGGATGTAAGTACGATCTCCCCACCAGATCTTTTCCCTTCAGCTCCTTTACAACCTCTCCCTCTATACCAGTAACCTCACTGAAGTTTTCTAGCAGCTCCTTAGCGAGTATAAGGGTACCTTCGGCGGTCCTGTAGTAAATGTAATCGAACTCCTCACCGACCATTATCCCGAGGTTCGCCGGAAGGGTCCATGGAGTTGTGGTCCATATAACGAGAAAGGCATCCTCGTCTTCGAGGGGAAACTTCACGTATATACTCGGGTCCTCCTTATCTCTGTACTCGACCTCAGCTTCAGCTTCTGCGGTCATATCGTATATGCACCAGTAAACTGGCTTCTTGCTTCTGTACGCAAGCCCCTTCTTAAAGAACTTCCCAAGTTCCCTGACCTCCTGCGCCTCGTAGGATGGATCCATAGTCAGGTACGGGTTCTCCCAGTCTCCGAGGACTCCAAGACGTACGAACTCCTCCTTCTGTATATTCACAAACCTCTGGGCGTAATCCCTGCACAGCTTCCTGAATTCGGTTTTCGGAAGATCCTCCTTGTTTATCTTCTTAGCCTTCAGCTCCTTCTCAACCTGCCTCTCTATGGGAAGACCGTGGCAGTCCCACCCTGGTATGTAGAGGACATCCTTACCTATCATGAGGTTGTACTTGTTTATTATGTCCTTCAGGATCTTGTTCAGAGCGTGGCCTATGTGAATGTGGCCGTTCGCATAAGGTGGTCCGTCGTGAAGCAGGAAAACTTCCTTACCTTTTCTGAATTCTCTAATCTTTTTATACAGCTCTGACCACCTTTCTAATATCTGGGGCTCTTTCTCTGGAAGATTTGCCTTCATAGGAAAATCAGTTCTTGGAAGGTTCAGCGTTTCCTTGTAGTCCATTCAAGAGCCCTCCATGAGATCCTCAAAAGTGCATGAAAGATAATTATAGTCGAAAGAAGGGGCTTGCAAAATCAAGGTAAGTTATGTATTATCTATATCAGCGCTAAATTCTATTTGGGAGGGTCGTGCTATGACAAAGGCAGAGCTCGTTGCAGAGATCGCCAAGCAGGCGGGCATCACCAAAAAAGAGGCTGATGCCGCTCTCAAGGCAGCAGTCGCAGCTATATCCAAGGCTCTCAAGAAGGGCGAGAGGATAGCCATCCCCGGACTGGGAATATTTACCGTCAAGAAGAGGGCCGCAAGGAAGGGAAGGAACCCCAGGACCGGACAGGTGATCCAGATCCCCGCAAGGAAGGTAGTGGCATTCAAGCCGGCCAAGGATCTCAGGGAGAGCATAAAGTAAATACCTCCTCGGGGCGTCCCGCCCCGACATTATGCACATCTTTTTTCCATCGAGAAAGTCAAAAGATTCCTTTATCCTACAAGGTGAAGAGCTAAGACACTTTAAGGTAAGAAGGATAAAAAAAGAGGAGAAGGTAGGGATCATATGGGAGGGAAGCCTTTACCTCTGTGAGCTCGAAAGAGCAGGAAGCAAAGAGGCCAAGCTGAGGATAATCGAAAGGATCGAAACTAAGGAACCCGCGGTAATGATAACCCTAATTCAGGCCGTTCCGGTGGCACTGAGAACGTTCGAAGCTATCCTTCAGAAATCAACGGAGCTCGGTGTGTCTGAGGTGGTCCCCCTATTGACGGATAGGAGCTTTAAAAACAGAGAGGTTATGGGCAAAAAGAGGGAAAGATGGGAGAGGATAATCAGGGAAGCGATGAAACAGTCTGGAAGGCCCTATACGCTTGAGCTGAGGGATCCAATGTATATAGACGAGCTGGAACCCAAGAGCGAACTGAACATAATTCTAGACAACTTTTCCGATGGAAAGAGGGTAAAGGAACTGGAGCTGGAAGGCGTAAAAAGTGTCAGCCTGGTGGTTGGCCCGGAGGGAGGATTTTCTAAATCTGAGGTGAGGCACCTCACAGATAAGGGGTTCATACCAGTCAGGCTTGAGCCCCATGTTCTAAGAAGCGAGACGGCGGCGATAGTAGGCGTTGGAATTATAGCGAACCTTGCAGGTCCTTGATCTTTATCCCGTAGGCCTTAACCTTCCTGTAAAGGTTTGAAAGGTCTGTACCTATCTTTGAGGAAACCTCCTTCATATCGTAGTTGTACTCCTTTAGCTTCTCTTCTATGAACACCTTTTCGAACTCTCTCCTCGCCTCCTTCAGCTTTTCAAGTCTGAATATGTAACTGTAGTCTTTCGATCTTCTGTAACTTCCAAGTCCAAGATGCTCTGGCCTGACCACGTCTCCATCACAGAGTATAACCACCCTCTCCATAAGATTCTTAAGCTCCCTCACGTTCCCCTTCCAGGTGTGATTCATGAGAGCTTCCTTGGCCTCGTCCGAGAGGACCTTACACTCTTTCTTGTACTCCTGGGAAAACTTCTTCAGGAAGTACTCCGCCAAAAGGATAATATCCTCCCCTCTCTCCCTCAGGGGAGGGAGCTCTATTGTGAATACGGAGATCCTGTAATAGAGATCTTCTCTGAACCTCCCTTCCTTAACCTCCTCTGTAAGGTTCTTGTTCGAGGCAGAAACCAACCTCACATCGACCTCTATCCTCTGGGTTCCCCCGAGTCTGGTAAAGCTGCCAGTTTCTATAACCCTGAGGAGCTTGGCCTGGGCTCTGGTATCCATATCACCTATCTCGTCCAAGAAGAGGGTCCCCCCGTCTGCGAGCTCGAACTTCCCCTTCTTCCTGCTAACCGCTCCTGTGAAAGCTCCCCTCTCGTATCCGAACAGCTCTGACTCTATCAGGTCATTAGGTATAGAGGCACAGTTTATATCAACGAACTGCCCTTTTCTCTTAGACTCTCTATGGATAAGCTTTGCCACCAGCTCCTTCCCAGTTCCGCTCTCTCCCAGTATTAAAACCGGGGCCCTGCTCTTGGCTATCTTGGAAACTATCTTCTTTATCTCCCTTATAGGTTTAGAGTTTCCTATAAGCTCTACATCCTCCTCCCCTCCGCCAGAAACCCTTCCCATAGACTCGGACACTGCGTGCTTGACAGTCAACAGAAACCTGTCCATAGAAAATGGCTTCTCTATGAAGTCGTACGCCCCCTTCTTTATAGCCTTTACGGCCATATCAACGTTGCCGTGCCCAGTTATAACCACGACCACGGAGTCAGGAGAAAGCTCCCTGACAGCATCCAGAAACTCTATCCCGTCCCCATCAGGCATCCACACATCTAGAACAACTACGTGAAAGAACTCTTCAGACACCTTTTTTCTAGCCGCAGAAAGGGTTGCTGCGGTATCTACCTTGTACCCCTCCTCCCTGAGTATCCCCTTTAGAGATTCCCTTATCCCCTCCTCATCGTCTATGACGAGTACCTTAACCGACATACTTACATTTTACAATCCATCCACAAGTTTTCCACAAATTGTCCACAATTTATCCACAATCTATCCACAAATTATCCACAATCTGGTGGCAGTTATCCACAGACCTGTGTAGAAGATGTGGAAAGTTCGTAAGTTGTTTATAGCACTATGCAACCGTGTCAAGCATAAGCCTTTGATATTGCTATAAAAACAGAGCACTATGTGGATAAATGTGGATAAAAACATAAGTCATTTACATATATATACATTCTGCACAGAGATAAGTTATTGGTATATGTGTATAATCCGTACGCAATGTGGAAAGTTTAAAAGTTCTTGATAAATATGTGCAAATATTACGTTCAAAAGTTATTGATTATTCTGGACAATTACAGCACAATGTGGATAGTCTGTCGGTAAGTCATTGATAAGACTGTGTTTTTGGATTTAGCTAGCTCATTCATTAATAATTTTTACTTTTTAAAAGAACAGCTATATAAGATTAAAGAGAAAGAGTTAGGAAGGGAAAAGCTAAAAGATCCTTGTGGATATCTTCATAAGGAGCTTGTCTATTTCTTTGAGCAGAGGATACAGGTTCTTACGCGTTCTCTCATCCGAAAAGCTTTCGAGAAACGCTTTGATATCTCTCAGCTTGGAAGCCGCATACTCGTAGGCCAGATCTTCTCTCGAAAGGGCCTTCCTAACTATCTGTTCTTTATCCTTCTTTATATGTTTGTACTTCCTCCTGCCTTCGTGAATGTACTGTATCGTAAGTGCTCTGTAGGTTTTGCCGTTCTTCTTTGGTATGGTTCTGTAGTAGGGTTTTGTAATTATCTTGGCTTCCTGCGGTATATCGAGAAGCCTTTTGAGCTCTTCTTGCCAGCTCATCCCCTTTCAAGAACGTGCCTTTCTGGCACTACACAGAGAAAGGTTCCCTCAAAGACCTTCTCTCCTTTCCTCTCCCCTTCCACAAGAACCTTGAGCTTTTTGCCGTCCCTTTCCTTTACCTCCCCTCTGAAAAGGACCTCATCCCCCACTTTAACTGGCTTCAGAAATTTAACCTCAGCTTTCGCAAGGACAACGTTTGGATGATTTACGGAAAGCATAGCTGCGTAATCCGCAGCGGAGAACAGAAACCCCCCGTGAACTAGACCCTTTTCGTCCGCGACCATGACCTCGCTCGTTTTCAGCCTAACGGTCGCCGAACCGTCCTCTACGCTTACGGGTTCTCCGCTCAAGCTCTTGTCTATCCTGGCGTGGGTCTTCACACGGAGCATTATGTGTATAATTTTATACTGCTTGAGGCGGCGTAGCTCAGGTGGTTAGAGCGGGGATCTCATAAGTCCCAGGTCGGAGGTTCGACTCCTCCCGCCGCCACATAAAAGTTAAAATAAGGGTCGTATGTACGCCATAATACAGAGACATAAGAGACTTGCAGCGATAATTATCGCTGTAGCATCCCTATCCTTTCTCTTCTGGATGTTCAGTGTGGCCGACATACAGCAGATGTTCGGCCTTAAGAGATGTGCTGCGGAAGTGAACGGGGAGTGCATTACCCTTAGGGAGTTCAGGTACGAGCTTCTCAGGTACTCCGACCTGCTTGAAAAGGAAGTTCTCAGGAGTGTGGTAAAGAGGCAGGTACTCTACAGCCTGATAAGTAGGGAGGTTCTTTACCAGAAGGCGATCGAGCTTGGTGTTCTGGCATCGGATACAGAGGTAGCGGAAGCTATAAAGAGGGATCCTAACTTCAGCAGGGACGGGAAGTTCGATATAGGTATGTACAAGGACGCTCTCGAGAGGGTCGGTCTTACGCCCTCAGAGTACGAATCGTACCTGAAGAAGCAGCTGACAGTAAGGAGGCTTATAAATTTAATATCCAGGCTGGTTTATCTGACGGACAGGGAAAGGGAGTTTCAGGAGAAGATACTCTCCACAAGGTTCGAGGGCAAGGTCTATCTTATCTCTCCTAAATCTCTTTCTGTCGATTATAAGCCGAGTGCCGAGGATCTAGAGCGCTACTACAGGGAGAACAAGGAGAAGTTCTTAACCCCTGAGAGGAAGGTATATATGGTCTGGGAAACGGAAGACAAAAGGAAAGCCCACTCTATATACAGCTCCCTGAGGAAAGGGAAGATACCTGAGGGTGGAAGGGAGGTAAGGGATCCATCGGTGCTTCCGAAGGACGTGTCTAAAGAGATCGGTAGGCTCTCCAAAGAGGATAGGGTAACTATAACTAAAGTTAGAGGAACTTACTACGTGCTTTATCTGAAGGATATAGAGCCCAGGAAGATAAGGCCTTTCTCCGAGGTGAAGGAGGAGATAGAGGATATCTTGAAAAAGAGCAGGGTGGATGAGCTCTTGGAAAAGAAGGCGTGGGAGATCAGGGAGAAGCTAGAGAAGGGGGAAAGAGTTGATGTTAAGCCTCTGGAGTTTGAAAACTCGAGCGTTGAGGAGTTCATAACCCTCTTCAAGATAAGGGGGGATGACACCCTCAGGCTGGTATTTTCAAAGGACAGGGTATTCGGACCTTACAGGACCGTAAACGGCTACGCCGTAATATACGTAGAGGCTAGGAGACTGGGCCCAGAGCCCGTGAAGAACAGAAGTGATATGGAGAAGGATCTTATCAGGGCGAAGGAGGATGCGCTTGTAAACATGTATGTGGAAAAGCTGGTGGAAGAAGCTAAGATCAAAATCAATGAAGAGTACTTAAGGTGAGGGTTAGAATATAGAAACTATGGACTCTAAGGTAGGCTCGCAGAGAGAGATAGATCAGCTGGTCATAAACACTATAAGATTTTTGAGCGTAGATCAGGTTGAAAGAGCAAAATCTGGACACCCCGGAATGCCTTTGGGGGCTTCCCATATCATCTACCTCATATACGATAGGTTCTTAAAGTTCAACCCGAAGAACCCTAACTGGATAAACAGGGACAGGTTCGTTCTATCCGCCGGCCACGCCTCGGCGATGCTGTATGCTACCCTCTTCATGTTCGGGTACGACATATCTATAGAGGATCTAAAAGAGTTCAGACAGTTGGGGAGTAAGACCCCTGGACACCCTGAGAGCTGGCTGACTCCTGGAGTTGAGGCTACCACAGGACCGCTCGGTCAGGGTTTTGGAAACGCTGTAGGGATGGCCCTGGCGGAGAAGTTCCTCTCTTCGTACTTCAACAGGAAGGGTTATCCCGTGATAGATCACTACACCTACGTTCTGTGCTCGGACGGAGACCTTATGGAAGGTATATCTTACGAGGCCGCGGCCCTGGCGGGGCACTGGAGGCTAAGTAAGCTGATCGTTGTATGGGACAACAACCACATATCAATAGACGGAGACACTAAACTCGCCTGGTCTGAGGATGTTTTGAAGAGGTTTGAGGCCTTAGGGTGGGACGTTTACCACATAGAGGACGGGTACAACCTGGATCTTTTAGAGGAGACCATAGGTAAGGCTAGGGAGACCGACAGGCCTTCTTTTATATCTGTCAGGACCCACATAGGTTACGGAAGCCCGCTGCAGGACACAGCTAAGGTTCACGGCGCGCCATTGGGCACTGAAAACGTTGTGGAGACGAAGAAGCATTTTGGCTGGCCTGTTGAGGAGTTTTACGTTCCTAAGGAAGCCCTTGAGTACACGAGAAGACACGTCCAGCTGGGTCAGGATAGGGAGATGGAGTGGAAGGAACTATTCGAGGAGTATAAGAAGGAATATCCTGAGCTTGCCGAAGAGCTGGAGAGAGCTTTCAGAAGAGAGTGGAGCCTCCGCTGGTACGAAAAGGTTCCCAGGTTCGAGGAGCCTATGGCAACGAGGAAGGCTTCTGGGAAGGTCCTGAACGTTATGGCTGATTACATACCAACTATGCTGGGTGGCTCCGCGGATCTTTCCGAGTCCAATAACACGGTTCTTAAGAACTACCCAGACTTAGAGGCGGATTCTCCTACGGGTAGGAACATCCACTACGGGGTGAGGGAACATGCCATGGGGGCGATAATGAACGGGATGGCCTACCACGGTGGGATCCTTCCGTACGGTGGGACCTTCCTTATATTCTCCGATTACATGAGGCCTCCAATAAGGCTGGCCGCTATGGCCGGTTTACAGGTCATATACGTACTTACCCACGACTCGATAGGTTTAGGTGAGGACGGGCCGACCCATCAGCCCGTTGAACAGCTTCCTTCCTTAAGACTTATCCCGAACCTGGTTGTTATAAGACCTGCGGACGCAAACGAGGTGAAGGTGGCCTGGAAGGTAGCTCTCCAGAGAAAGAACGGACCGACGGCTATCGTTTTAACAAGACAGAGCGTTCCACTGATAGATAGGAGCAGGTACCCTTCCGAGGAGAACCTCGAGAAGGGAGCGTACGTTCTCTCCGACTGTGATGGGACGCCGGATGTGATAATTATAGGGACCGGTTCTGAGGTCCACGTAGCCCTCGGGGCAAAGGACATACTCGAGGAAAGAGGTATAAAGACCAGGGTGGTGAACTTTCCCAGCATAGAGCTCTTTGAGATGCAGAGCGATGAGTATAAGGAGGGCGTTCTCCCGAGGGAAGTTACGAGGAGGGTGGTTGTTGAGGCAGCGAGAGGATCGTGCTGGCACAGGTACGTGGGGTCAGAAGGGCTGATTATCTCTATGGAGAGCTTTGGAAAATCTGCGCCAGGAAAGGTCCTTTTTGAGCACTTTGGCTTTACCCCCGAGGCAGTGGCCCAGAAGGTAGTTGAGATATGGTTTAGGTAAAGCAGCCTTCAGAGTCTGTTTTTCTTGTCCGTTCCTTTGTACCCTACAAGGTCCCTTATAGCTTCTGCAAACTCCCTGATCTCCTTCTGGGCACCCTCGTGGGTTCTGAGGGTTATGAAGTTGT